>NZ_DASVOB010000178.1:0-4053 GCF_036383575.1 Mucilaginibacter sp. | reverse complement strand
TGGCTTTTTTCTGTTTGGTTTGGATAGCGATAACCAGCGCGGCTTCTTCAGCTTCCTTTTCTTCAATGACATCAAGTTCGGCTTCAAAAACATCCCATTTGCTCAGCAGTTTTTCATCCTGAGCGGTTTGCTGATCATTTTTCCAGATCTCCTCCAGCTCGTCCGTTGGGTACATACCGGCTGCCCCCTGTTGCTGCAACAGTTGCTCAAGTTCAAGTAACTCCTCGGGCGAGGCTTCACCATTTAACTTTTTACCAATAAGTATCCAGATGTTGTTGATCATTATTTACGGCTCTATATATAAAGACTGTAAATAATCAGGATACCCTAGTGAAGGATTAATTATTTTTTGAATTTTTTTCCGGATTAGCCGCGACAGGCATTTTTGGAGAGTCTCTTAGTCCCTGCGCAAGAGTTTTCAGGGCGTTGCCCATGTGGTATTCAACAGTTTTTATGGAGATATCGAGGAGGTCGGCTACTTCACGGTATTTTAAGCCGTCTTCTTTTACCAATTTAAAAACAAGGCGGCATTGATCGGAGAGTTTGCTTAAAGTAGTATTGATCAGTTTGGTAAGATCCTCGCAAACCAGTTTATCTTCACCGGTTGCGCTTGAATCAGCAACATCTACATTCACATCATCAATATTTACACTTTTGAGCTGATTTTTGGACAAGCAGGTAAGCGCTTTATTTTTAACCGAGGTATAACAGTAATAAGTAAAATTATTGATCTCGGCCAGTGAAGCCCGACGGGCCCAAAGGTTCATGAAAACATCGTTGGTGATCTCTTCGGCCAATTCATCCTGCTTAACCAGTGATTTTGCCAGGTTGAATAATTTACCATAATAAAATAAGTACAACCTCTTAAAGGAAGCCCTGCTGCTGTTTAAAGCAATATCATTAAGCAAGTACTTAATTTCGGTATCCAACATTCCTTAACCTGTTATAATTACTTTATCAAAAACCGGGGAACAGTTCCTGTATGGTTCAAATCAATACAATTGGTAATTGGTCTTCATTAAAGCAAGGTGATTGCCCTAATTAAAATCTAAGGTATAATATTTTATTTTAATTGTTCAAAAAACAATTAAAATAATTTTTCCATGATGATTTACTCACCAATAACATGCCATGCTAAATTGTTTTATATACCTCAAATGGCCACTATGAGAGTAAACCATATCAATCCCCAATAAAACTCATATCAAGTAAAATTAGACTCTTTTACATCAGATACCGAAATAACGCTTTTAATTGTCACTTAAACAATAATAAAACAAACTGGATTCAACCCTTACTAAAACAGGTTTCCGGTTGATAGGGCATTATAATCAGGTACTATAAATATTTTCATATCTTAGTTCCGAATTGTATTTAAACTAATGCCCTACAAACCTGGACTTCACATTTTATCTGAATTTACATCCGCTAAATATAACCTACTGTTATCCAGCGCAGATTGCCATACTTTGTTTGATGAGCTTATTACCCGCTTCGAGCTAAATAAAGTTGGTGAAGTTTATCATGATTTTGATGGTGGTGGCTTTACCGCTGTTGTTTGCCTCACGGAGTCGCACATGTCTATCCATACCTGGCCCGAATATGGCACAGCAACCTTTGATGTGTTCCTTTCCAATTACCAGCGCGAAAATGATGACAAGGTCCGTGCTCTATACAACGCCGTACTTGCATTTTTTGAAGGGGCCGAATTACAGAAAAACGAAATAAAGCGATAGTATGGCCACATTAAATCCTAAAGCATTTCCGTTTTCGGACTCAATAACCTGTCCCAATTGCCATAAGCCCATCACACTTTATGACCATATAGGCTGTGAGGCAGCAGCATGCGCATCATGCTATTCCTACCTGTTATTTGGTACCGATGGTAAACCTTATGTTAAGGACCGCCTTGTTTCCATCCAAAACAAACCTGTTTTGCCAATAGGCACCGAAGGTGTGCTTCGCGATGTGGAATACAAGGTTATAGCCTATATCGAAAAAAAGGAAGCTGCCTATAATCAGTACCAATGGCGTGAATACATGCTTTACAATTACGCCAAAGGCTACGCTTTTTTGGCTGAGTATGACGGACATTGGACGCTGATTGCAGGCAAAACCTTCCACCCGGATCTTGAAAAGTCAAAAAAGAGTTATGAAAACACTGCCTTATACCAGGAGCTGGAGTTTAACCTTTTCAACTCCTATCGCCCGGTAATCCATTCCTTTATTGGTGAGTTTGACTGGGATATCCGCGAAGAACGGATCAAAGCGCATGAATACATCAGGCCGCCATTTTTATTAACCTGGGAGCAAAACCTGCGAACACAACAAGAAGACTGGTACCTCGGCGAATACATTGAAGAGCAGGAAATTGCCGCCGCTTTTAAAATTCCGCTGGGTAACTTTCCGTCAAAAATTGGCATAGGAGCCAACCAACCTTCAAAACACCGCGCACGCTGGAACGGTTCATTGACCATAAGCGGTATCGCCATCGTCGTTTTTTTACTGATACAACTATTTGTTGCCTGGCAACGTCCCGAAACCGTTTTGTTGGAGCATACTTTTTCGCTTGACCTGCCACCACGCCCAGCCGATACGGTAAAAAGGAAAAGCGTTATGGTTACTGGCGATCATAAAACCACCGACAGCGCCGCTACAGCCATAAACAATATTTTACAAGATAGTGCTAAAGCTATTGATGCGATTAGCCCGGATAGTGCCGGTAATTTTGAATTTAAATCGTTCAAAACGCCAACTTTCAGCATCGAAAACGGGCCTGTACCATTAGAGATCGAACTATCGTCGCAGATTGACAATAACTGGCTGTCTACAACTGTTGAACTGGTAAGCGAAAAGGATAATCAAACATGGAGCCTTACTAAAGATATCGAATACTATCATGGCGTTGAAGACGGTGAAAGCTGGTCGGAAGGTGGCATACAGGAAACGGTATTGCTTTCCGAGGTCCCCCCAGGCAAATACCATATCAATATGTATCCCTATTCGGGTTCAAGGCTGGTTAATTCGCTTGATGTAAAAGTTACCGAAAGTGTGACTTTATGGCGTAATATCCTGGTTACTTTACTACTGCTTTGCCTTTACCCCTTGTATTGCTGGTATCGGGCACGCAGGTTTGAAGTTAACCGCTGGATGAACAGTGATTTTTCACCCTATCAAAAAGACGACGACGAATGAAATCCATCAAATCAAACATAGCATACGTAATTATAGCATCTGTAATAGTAGTGTACTTTACTTTTGATGCTTTTAACGGCATTGCCTTTTGGCAAAGTAATGATGTAGAGCGCAATGCAGGTTATCACGGCCCGGTTGCGCACTCAGGTTATGGGGTTAGGTTTTATCATAAATAACGGTCATGAATAAAAAACTCCCTGTATTATTACTCGTTTCTGTTTTTATAATTGCAACCTGCGGCCTCATTTATGAATTGATAGCCGGTACACTGGCCAGTTACCTTCTTGGCGACTCGGTAACCCAGTTTTCAACCATTATTGGCGTTTACCTGTTTTCGATGGGCCTGGGTTCATGGGTATCTAAATACTTTGATAAAAATCTGCTTGGCTGGTTTATCCGTATTGAAATACTGGTAGGCCTTGTTGGTGGCACAAGCTCATCTATCCTGTTCCTTGTGTTTGAAAGCGTAAGCTCATTCAGGATCATACTTTATGGCTTAATCTCTATAACCGGTATACTCGTGGGGTTGGAGATCCCATTATTGATGCGTATTTTGAAAGACAGATTTGAATTTAAAGATCTTGTATCAAAGGTTTTTACGTTCGATTATATAGGCGCCCTGATAGCTTCGCTGGTGTTTCCGCTGCTGCTTATCCCCTACCTGGGTATCGTACGTACAGCGTACCTGTTTGGTATGCTCAACGTATTAGTCGCACTCATCACCTGTATCAACTTTAAGCATGAAATTAAGGGAGCCAAATACCTGCAAAGCGCTTCTATAATCAGCCTTGCAGCACTTTTAACAGGTTTTATCTATGCCAATACCATCACCAATTTTTCCGAAAGCTTAACTTACAG
>NZ_DASVOB010000177.1:0-1527 GCF_036383575.1 Mucilaginibacter sp. | reverse complement strand
GTCATTTCATTTTTTTTCAGGTTCCCTGATGGGTACTCGCAATGACATAACGACGGTTAAAGGTCCTCCTAATCTCTAATCACCAACCTCTAATCTCTCTACTTAAACCTGTAAAACCCGGTAATTGATCCCCACTGATGCGAGCGGATCATCTCCTTGGCATCTTTGGTATGGAATATCGCAGCTATATCAAAAGCGAAACGGCTGGTTGTAAAAGCTATACCTACCTGCTGGCTAAATATAAACGGTTTCTTTTCTGAAACAACTTCCAGGCTGTTTGGGTCGTCATGTTTGCGGAACAGGCTGCCCTGGATGGTTGCATCATAACCAACCAAATTGGCTAAAGGCTGGTAGTAAAAAAAGATCTCGTGCTTGTGCAGTAATTTTTCCTCGCCGCCGGTTGATACCGTACTTTGGGTACTGATAGAATTGAACAGCTGGTTAAAATTTCCCAGGCGTACCATGCCTCCTGCACCAGCGCCGGTAAAACCGTTACCCAGGTTGGCATATGAGCTAAAGCTCATGTCAATCCATGAGGCACGGGCCAGCAGCTTATTATACTCGGCCGAAAGATTGAGCTCCACATCATTTTTGATCTGGTATTGCCAGCCGTTGAGTTTGTAAAAACCGAAAGTATTGTGAATAAGCTTCTGCACAGGTTCGCCGCCCGCAGCCGGGCCTACCAGGCCAATCTGGGCGCCAAGCTTCAGGTTACTTTCGTTTTTGTACAGTAAGTTAAGTGTTGAACCTATATAAGTATATGCAGCAAACGGCCTGTCAATATCAAAGGGACCGCGAACATAGCCCGATTGAGGGTTGAACATTTTTTGCCCTAACTCAAATCCTAAAACTTTGTTTTGGAGATCGTTTTCGGTTGGTTTAACTGTAAGCGCTTTTCGGTAATAAAAGAAAATACCATTAGTGTAGTACCTGTCAGATCCCTGACCAAGGAATGAATCATTGTCAGTTTGAATACCAAATTCATGACCGCGGGTTTGTGCAAATAAACAGGTAGCGCTTAACAGGCATACCAGTGTTAAAAATAGTTTATTAGGCATTGGGGTTTATATAGTATAATAGTATATATGTGCGCTAATATATAAAAAACCCGATGCAAATAAAGCAGTTATAAAATTAGGGGTTGTTACAGTTTGAAATTTGACTGATGAATCAAAGGAAAGAGAAAGAAATGAATTAGGGTATTACTAAAAATAAAACGAAATTTAAAAAGGCAAAGCAAACAACCCATAATCCCATATTTTATATGAACGTACAGCAACAAACCGAAGAGTATATCACCAGCCAACCTGAACCAAAACGTAGTGATATGCAAACATTGCATAGGCGCATACTTCAAATATTACCGGGGTGTAAGCTATGGTTTGAGGATGGCAGAAACGCCGAAGGCCGGGTTGTTAGTAATCCTAATGTGGGATATGGATCTTATACCATAAAATACGCTAACGGAACAACCCGGGAGTTTTTTCAGGTTGGTATGAGCGCCAACACCGCGGGGATTTCTATCTA
>NZ_DASVOB010000176.1:0-2268 GCF_036383575.1 Mucilaginibacter sp. | reverse complement strand
GTACAGTTCTGGAATTTTCCGGGATTGGCACCCCTCTCCTGAATTTTCCACTTAGCTGACCGGACGATAGCGGGCTCCAAACAATGGTGCTTACCTTTTGGTCGATACCCAAAGGCATCAGCTCCCATTCAAACTCCCGGTTAAGCAATGAATAATAGGCTTGATGAGCAATATAACGGCTCCAGCCATATCTTTCAGATACCGAAAGCGATTTCATTAAATGCCAGCCTGAAAAATTGGAGCAGGCTATGTAACGCACTTTACCGCTGGTAACCAGGTCATCAAGAGCCCTTAAGGTTTCTTCAACCGGAGTATTGGCATCAAAACCGTGCATATGATAAATATCGATCCTATCGGTATTTAGACGGCGGAGGCTGTCCTCGGCCGATTTGATGAGGTGATATCGTGATGAACCGAAATCATTTACACCCTGCCCCATAGTAAATGTAGCTTTGGTTGAGATCAACACTTCATTACGGATCCCTTCCAGGGCTTTGCCCAATATTTCTTCAGAAATGCCTTGCGAATAAACATTTGCGGTATCAAATAAGTTAACACCAGCGTCAAGGCAAATATTAATGAGCTTTTTTGCTTCATCAACCTGGGTATTGCCCCATGCTTTAAAAAACTCATTACCACCGCCAAATGTGGCAGTACCAAAGCTCAATACCGGCACCCTTAACCCGGATGCACCTAATTGTCTGTATTCCATAGTTTAATGTTTTTGTGATGTAAAAAGCAGTAGCCTGCCTCGCAAATTTATGTGGAATGAACCGCCGCAGGGATTTTTACACATCATAAGTTTGTCATTTATGACTCAGGTTTCATTGCCTTGAAGTAAACAAATATTAGTTTTGGGTAATGATTGCAGACCCGCTAAGCGTTTCCCTTTTTGAAATGAGATTGGAAGAGATCCATCGCCGCGACCCTATGCTACGGTACGAGATCAGTATCCGTGATTTTATTACCTTATTCCCGCTTAAAATAAAAAATGGCAAGCCTGTAAAGCCGGAACAACCCTCCTCCTTTGCGCTTGACAGGGATGTTTTCTTACAGGTACTGGTTGCATTTAATCAATCTTTTAATTGAAACACCTCCCTGTTTTGTCCAATCAGGAACACTTCTAAATAACAAATAAACCACTTTGGGCTAACGCCATGTTTTAACTTTGCGCAAAATTTAAAACATGGAGAAAACTAAACTTACCATTAACAATAACGGTTCGGTTAAAATAGAAGGCGATTTTGAGATTGTAGACATGCAGGGTAATGCTTATGGCTTACAAGGCCGTACAGTACTTTCAATTTGCCGTTGCGGTTTATCAGCAAACAAACCATTTTGTGATGGTTCGCACAAAGGTCATTTTGAGCATAACGCCATTGCATTTGACCTTCCGCCCAAAAAAGTATAAACAATTGTTTTTATATACATTAAGCCCGGTGTTTTTTACATTGGGCTTTTGTTTTATCAGGTGTTCTCAAAATAATCTGCATTTTTGACAACCACATCCCAAACAACAATGCGTTATTTTTTTCATATCGGTTATCATGGCACAAGATACAGCGGCTGGCAACGGCTTTCAAAGTTTTCATCTGTACAGGAAGTAATTGAAACAGCTCTTACCCGTATTTTAAAACATCCGATAGCTATTGTAGGTTGTGGACGCACCGATGCTAAAGTACATGCCAGCCAGTTCTTTTTTCATGCCGATATAACTGATAATTTAGATTATGACCTGTTATTCAGGCTCAATAAACTATTACCCGACGACATTGCTGTATTTGACATCATTTCGATGCAGGGAGATCCACACGCCCGTTTTGACGCGGTAAAACGGAGCTATGATTATTTCATTCATAATTATAAAGATCCGTTTTTAAGTAACTTTAGTTCTTTTTACCGCGATCAGGACCTTGATCTTGATGCTATGAAAAAAGCTGTTTCTATCCTGCCAAATTATACCGATTTCCGCGCTATGTGTAAAACGCCCGACAGGGTTGACCATACGCTCTGTCATATAAAATCGGTCGGGTTATATATCGATGCCAAAGGTGATAAGTTAAGGTTCAACATTACTGCTAACCGCTTTTTAAACCGAATGATCAGGATCATTGTAGGCCGATTGCTTGAAATTGGCAAAGGGCAGATGAGCACAGATGAATTTGAGTTTTATATTGCCAATAAACAAACCCCAAAGATCATTATCCCCGCGCATCCACAGGGTTTGTACCTGTCAAAAGTAACTTATCGCTACCTTGATCTCGAACC
>NZ_DASVOB010000175.1:0-3455 GCF_036383575.1 Mucilaginibacter sp. | reverse complement strand
TGGTTTGCCATAGCCGATGCTGAGTACAAGCTTGGCCATTTAGACGAAGCAGAAAAAGCGTATGAAAAAGTAGTGGAATTAAATCCGCTTGATATTGACGCGTGGCTGGATTACTCATCGATACTTTACGAGCAGCAAAAGCTTAATGAAGCCATCGAGATCATTGCCCAGGCGATCAAAAATAACCCGGAAGCAGCTGAGCTTTACTATCGTATGGTAGCCTATCTGTTTGCCAAAGGCGAATACAACGAAGCCCTTAACAACCTGGAGTATGCCTTAGCAGCTGATCCGGAGAAACATTACATCCTGTTTGATTACCTGCCGCAATTACAAAAGAACAAGGTGATTGTGGATATCATCAACAGGTATACTAAGTAGGGAGGCTGATTCATTTACTTAGGTGAGTGGTTGATTGAGTTGATTAGGTGAATGGTTCTATCTCTTAAATAAGGTAAACACGAAAAGACGCATAAAAATATGTGTCTTTTCGTGTTTTAAGACAAACGCACGGTCGCAAGATCAGATATATCAAACTGCTTACCTAATCAACTTAATCAACCACTCGCTATCAACAATGAATTTACCGTGAGCTTTAAGATCATTTAACATTTGAAATTTGCACATCTGCAGTTTTGTTGCGACCTTTGTTTCATTAGAACTTTTAGTTATAGGCTATAACAAATACTTACAATGAACTACACGATTAATCATCTTCCTGACCGTACAACTAAACCACGTGACAAAGGCATTACCATGGTGATGGATAAAGGCCTTAGTTTACGCCAGGTTGAAGATTTTATTGAAGTAGGCGGCCATTATACTGATATAGTGAAGCTGGGATGGGCTACATCATATGTTACGCCCAATCTTGAGCAGAAACTGAAACTTTATCGCGACGCCGGGATCCCGGTTTATTTCGGCGGTACATTATTTGAGGCTTTTATTGTACGTAATCAATTTGATGATTACCGTCGTTTACTGGATAAATACCAGCTGGAACATTGCGAAGTATCTGATGGATCGATCACTATTGAGCATGATGTAAAATGTAAATACATCAGCGAGCTGGCCAAACAGGTTACTGTGATATCTGAAGTGGGTTCAAAAGATGTGCAAAAGATCTTTGCCCCTTATAAATGGATCAAACTCATGAACGCCGAAATTGAGGCGGGTTCATGGAAAGTTATCGCCGAAGCCCGCGAAAGCGGTAACGTAGGCATCTACCGTGATTCGGGCGAGGTACGCCAGGGCCTGGTTGACGAGATCCTGACCCAGATCCCCGAAGGAACTATTATTTGGGAAGCCCCTCAAAAAGCACAACAGGTTTGGTTCATTAAACTGATTGGTGCAAACGTGAGCCTCGGCAATATCGCCCCTACAGATATCATTCCATTGGAAACCTTAAGGCTGGGTATCCGCAGCGATACTTTCGACCATTTTTTAGAGATGTAATTGTTGACTGATCTTAATATAACAATTAACCCAAGCCCTCGGAGTAATCTGAGGGCTTTTTGTTTTCATCCTCTATGGGAATATCTTCCGACACAAGGAAATAATCTACTATGTCATTGCGAGCGCAGCGTGGCAATCGCATGCTATACAGAGCGGCTTTTCCTATCGAGGGATTGCTTCGTTCGTGCAAGGACACTCTCATTTTATAACACCTGTTTGCACACATCAATTCTTAGTTATTAACACCATAATCAACTGAAAAACAGGCAATATAAATTAACCAAAGTTCATCTACCGCAATTACCGCCAACCCTGTGGAAAACTCCGGCTATTATGCTATTCAGCATACTAATAGATTTGAGTTAAAACCCCTGAACCTTTTTTAGTGTTGCATCTGCTCAGTTAATTTTATCATAATCAGTAAAAGCTATGGCTAAAAACATTACCAGGAAGGCACCCGCAGTAAGCGGAGAAAAGGGGCTCAAAGCCGAACGCTATTTCAGCAAAGAAGGCACTAATGTTTATGACCTGTTTAAATATGAAAAACGATCGTCGGTTATCCGCAATCCCTCCGGCGATGCTGTATTTGAGATGAACGATGTTGAGGTACCTGCTGGCTGGTCGCAGGTAGCTACCGATATCCTGGCGCAAAAATATTTTCGCAAGGCAGGCGTTCCGCAACCTGATGGCACAACCGGATCTGAAAAAAGCATTAAACAGGTTGCCCACCGTATGGCCAACTGCTGGAAAGACTGGGGCACGCGCTATGGTTACTTTGCTACGCCAAAAGACGCCGATATTTTTTACGACGAAATAGTTTACACCATAGTAGGACAGCTGGCAGCACCAAACTCGCCGCAGTGGTTCAACACCGGTCTGCATACTTCATACGGTATTACGGGCAAACCGCAGGGACATTATTTTGTGGACCCGATAACTGAACAGCTGAGCAAATCAACCTCGGCCTATGAGCGCCCGCAACCTCATGCCTGCTTTATCCTTTCTGTTGATGACGACCTGGTGAACGAGGGCGGCATTATGGACCTTTGGGTTCGCGAAGCCCGCATTTTTAAATACGGCTCGGGCGTGGGTACCAATTTCTCTAAGATCCGTGGCGACAATGAAAAATTATCCGGTGGCGGTTATTCATCAGGCCTGATGTCATTCCTGAAAATTGGCGACAGGGCGGCTGGTGCCATCAAATCGGGCGGAACAACCCGCAGGGCAGCTAAAATGGTTTGCCTGGATCTTGATCATCCCGAAATTGAAGGTTTTGTGAACTGGAAAGTGGAGGAGGAAAAGAAAGTTGCAGCCCTGATAGCCGCAGGTTATTCATCCGATTACGAGGGCGAAGCTTATCGCACCGTTTCAGGCCAAAACTCCAATAATTCGGTACGTATCCCCAATAGCTTTTTTACCGCACTTAAAACCGGTTCGGCATGGAATTTAACCAGCCGCATGAGCGGCAAAACGGTTAAATCTATTTCCTCGCAAAAACTTTGGGACGATATAGCCTTTGCAGCCTGGGCCTGTGCCGATCCGGGTGTGCAGTTTGACAGCACTATTAACGAGTGGCATACCTGCCCGGAAGGCGGCCGGATCAATGCGTCTAACCCATGTTCGGAATATATGTTTCTGGATAATACGGCCTGTAACCTGGCATCCATTAACCTTGCCCATTTCTTTAACCCGCAAACCCGCGTGTTTGATGTAAAAGGGTTTGAGCATGCCTGCCGCATGTGGACCATCGTATTGGAAATTTCTGTGCTGATGGCTCAATTCCCTTCAAAGGAAGTAGCACAACTATCATATGACTACCGTACGCTTGGTCTTGGCTATGCTAACCTTGGCTCGGCGCTGATGGTAAACGGTATTCCTTATGACAGCGACGAGGCCCGCGCTATTGGAGGGGCAATTACCGCCATCATGACCGGTACTGCCTACGCAACCTCAGCCGAAATGGCCCGAGAGTTAGGCACTTTCAGCCGGTATAATGATAACCA
>NZ_DASVOB010000174.1:0-2982 GCF_036383575.1 Mucilaginibacter sp. | reverse complement strand
TTCCCGCCAGCAGACCATAATCCTTAAAAGCGTAAGCCCATCCATTCAGTAAGCCGATTGCCTTCTTAGCGTAGTCTGCATTGCCGGTAGCAGCCCAGGCCAATGCAAAGGCGTAAACCAGTTCGCAATCCTTCCTGATCTGCGTTTTTGACGGTGATGTTGCACCATTTGAACCTACTACGATGGTTGATGGAAACGAAGCCGGGTATTCATGATCTTTAATAAAATCAAGCACTTTTTGATATGCCGCAGTTCGCATAGTGTCACCTGCTTTCAGCTGGGCGCTGATGAGGTCCAAACTGGCCCTGGTATTTAAAATACCAGGGTGCACAAATTTGGTTTTATTGTTTTCCTGTGCTTTAAGGCTAAAGTTAAAGAGCATCAGCAAGAGCGCCAGCAAAGTTATTTTACAGTCTCTCATCTTCAGTCTACTTATCCAATCCGCCGCGGCGTGTTGCTTTAACCTGTGCAGGCCATTTAATACCTTCCGTTTTGGTGTTAACGGTTTTCTGCGGGTCTTCGCTGGCCATGTAAGCCATGATAGCGGCTAAAATGGCATTGTTTTTCAAATCGTCAAACACAACTTTATCATAAGTATCACGATTGGTATGCCATGTATATGATCCGTACGACCAGTTAAGCGAGCTTAAAGAAAAGCCCGGCGCACCAACGGTCACAAACGAAGCGAAATCAGATCCGCCTCCTCCCGGCTGGCCCGGAAAGTTTGTTTTAATCCTGTTCTTGATGGTGTCGGGCACAGCGGCAAGCCATCTGCTTAAATAATCTTTAGCCTCAACAAAGCCCTGGCCGGTAAGGTTTACTACACGGCCTGTGCCGTTATCCTGGTTAAACAATGCCTGCAGATTATTCACAATTTCGGGATGATCCTCAACAAAAGCACGTGAGCCGTTCAGGCCTTCTTCTTCGCTGCCCCAGTGACCTACCAGTACGGTACGTTTTGGGTGCGGGTAGAATTTTTTTAGCAAACGCATGGCCTCCATCATAGTGAGGGTGCCTGTACCGTTATCGGTAGCACCGGTGCCGCCATCCCATGAATCAAAATGAGCGCTCAGCATTACGTACTCATTTGGTTTTTCAGAGCCTTTGATTTCGGCGATTGTATTGAACGTTGGCACTACGCCTAACTCTTTTGATTCGCAATGGATACTGATCACCGGTTTGTTGCCCGATTCGCTCAGGCGGTATAACATGCCGTAATCTTCCAGCGAAATATCAACCGTAGGGACAATTTTGGTATAAGCAGCAAAAATTTTATCAACCCCAAACCCTGCCGACCAGTTATTGGTCAAACTGCCTGCTGCGCCTGCATTTTCTAATGCTACAGGTAAAGTTTTATTGGTGAAGCCGGTTTTGCTGATGCGTTTTTTCCATGCATCGGTCTGGGCTGTACGGTCGGCCTTCATTTTATCAAAAGACTCTTTAAGGGCGAATTCCTGCCAGTTATAATCAGGCCTGCCAGTTGGCTGGAGCATGGAGATCATCACAAACTTGCCTTTAACATTGGGCAGCCATTGCTGAAAAGCCACAGAATCGGCCACATCCGGCAGGATGATCACCTCGGCAGCGGTGGTTTTTTTGCCCATGCCGGGGCTCCAGGCCAGTTGGGTGCCTTCTAATGATTTTACCCTTGGCGATACCATGTCAATATGCGAGATGCCGCGTTCCCAGCCGCGCCATTCGCCCCACTTTTCGTTTTTAGCCTGGATATCCCAGCTTTTATATTTAGCTACCGCCCAGTCATTGGCCTGTTTCATCTGCGGTGTACCAACTAAACGCGGACCGATACCATCAAACAGCTCATGCGCCAGTTTTTCCAGCTGTGAGTTGGTGGTTTCCTCAGTCATAATGCTGTTAATAACAGGGTTGTTTGATTGGGCCGAAGCTATGCCGCTGCAAAGCAGCATGCCAAGAACAAGAGGCTTTGTCCTGTTCCATAGGTTGTTGCAGGTATACTGGTAAATGTGTTTCATAAGGTCTAAAATATGAAAAAGCAGGTGGGGTAATACGTTTTATCCGAAATGATATTGGTAAGTAACATAATTATTGCAAAGTGTTATTTAAGTTTTTACTTTGGCAGCCTAAATCTTATCGAATGAAGACGCCTGTTTTATTTACAGTTTTGTTGCTAATGTTTATGGGTTGCAGGCAGGCAGAAAAGAAACCCGCTAAAATAACTAAAGCCGATACACTGCTAAGTTTATCAAAACCAGCAACGGTTATTTCAAAGCCTGACGATAGTTTAACAGGCTATAATTGGAGAGATTCTTTGATAGTTGATTATATTAAACACTCGGACAATGATTTAATAAAATCATCTCTCAGCGATACATCTGTTCATGAAGAATGGGTGTTTGACCGAACAGAAAAGAGAGATGCAATCACCTATTTTGTTTATAATGTAGGGCATGACCATAATAATGGAGATGGCGTTGTTTACGCTTCTGATAGTTGGGTGTATATCGATAGCTTAAACAGGAAACTTTATGAGTATCAGTCTGATGAGCATTTAAAGGAATGGAAACATTGATTTAATTTTTTTTTTAATTTTTTTTTCAGCAAAATGTTTTAATTGTTCTCTTGTGTTAAATTATTGTTATAGAATTAACAATAGGTTTACACGTGGCCGGTTCTTTTGTAAAAACTAATCGATCTTATCAATGAAAAAACAACTACTTGGCGTCATCGCGGCATCTGCGGTGATCTTTTCTTCCTGCCATGACGATCACAAGATAATACCTTTCAAGTATCCGGATATGGCCGAAGCTCAAAATCCGGCTGTGCTTTTTACTACTGCTAATGGTGTTAAAGTATACAATGGGGGCTTTGGTTCGGCAGTTGCAGCAGATCCGGCTCAGAGAGATGTGCTTTACCTGCTTACCGATCGCGGCTCAAACGTTGCCGGGCAGGCAGCAAATTCAATCATAATTGGTAAACCAGATTTCGATCCTCAGATAGGCAAAT
>NZ_DASVOB010000173.1:0-6821 GCF_036383575.1 Mucilaginibacter sp. | reverse complement strand
CCCTCCAGGGAATATAAAAAACGTCATTGCTATGTACGAAGCAATCGCAAACTTTACAGGGCATACCTGCTAATAGGGAATTGCTTCGTACCTCGCCATGACGCTTGTAGAGGATGATTCTTGTATTTTACGCTTTTACTGCTACCGGAGCCAGCTTTTTAAGCTCTTCCACAATAGCACCGGCAGTTTTTTCGCTTACCTGTACCAATGGTAGCCGCACTGTATCGCCGCAGATGCCTAATTGTTTTAGGGCAGTTTTAACACCTGCAGGGCTGCCTTCGGCAAACATTAATCGGGTAAACTCAATCAGATCAAAATGCGCGGCATGTGCTGCTTTGTAATCGCCGTTCAGCAAAAGCCTAACCATGTCAGATAATTGACGCGGCAAAGCATTGCCAATAACAGATATCGCACCAACTCCGCCTAAAGCCATCATGGGCAAAGTAACCGGATCATCGCCTGATATAAACAGGAAATCCTCGGGCTTGTCGCGCATCAACTGGTTAAACAGGTCGAAATTGCCCGATGCTTCTTTGATACCGATTATGTTTTTAAACTCCTTTGCCAGGCGTACAGTTGTTTCAGCGCTGATGGTACTGCCTGTACGGCTTGGTACGTTATACAGGATTATAGGTAGTTCAGTATTTTGTGCTATAGCCCTGTAGTGCTGATAAATACCCTCCTGGGTAGGTTTGTTATAATGCGGACTTGCTGAAAGTATAGCATCATAGCCTTCTATATCAAACGATTTTATTTGCTCAACAACTTCATGAGTATTATTACCGCCTATACCGGCTACCAGACCAACACGCTTATTTACCACTTCGGCAGTGAAAGCCCAAACTTGCTTTCGCTCAGCCTCACTCAATGTGGCGCTTTCGCCGGTTGTACCTAACGATACCAGGTATTCCACCCCGCCATCAATCAAATGTTCAATCAGGTTTCTCAACCCGTCGTAGTCAATTTGACCATCCGCATGAAAAGGGGTTACCATAGCTACCCCTGTTCCGTAAAATATATTCATGAGTAAAATTAAAAGGATGCTAATATAGTGATTAGTGATTGGAGATTAGCGGTTTGTTAGAGGTTTATTTTTTGAAAAAGTGCCTTGGTTGAGTTTAAAGTTAGATTTTGGGGTGGAAAATTGCATTTTATCCCATCCGTCATTGCGAGGCACGAAGCAATCCCCGATAAGCAGGTCCGCCCTGTATAGTTTGGGATTGCTTCGTGCCTCGCAATGACGCGGTGGAGATATTATCAAATAATCCCAAACAACGATCCTTCCTTTTCTCCCAGCTTATCTACCGTTTTTTCAACATCGGGTACCCGTTCCAGTACAGGGGCGTGGTGTGGTTTTATTCGGGCATCAATAATTAGTGGCCCTTTGCAGCCCCAGTGTTTATGCTCGGTAAAGCTGCCAACGCCGTAAATATCATGCGAAGGGTTACTGCGGGTAAAGGTTACCCATACAAAGTTGTTGGTGGTTTGCGCGGCGAAACCGGCATCATCGCAAAGCACTACCAACGGCAGTCCATTTAGGTCTTCATCCTGCAAATGATATTCGATACTGCTGATGATGTTATCAATATCCTTATGATTTACGTGCTTGGGTACCTCAACCATTAACACGCCGGGCATGGCCATTTTGTAGCCTGTGATGGGGCGGGGGAGGTTGAACCAGTCGGGTAGTTCTGTCCAAAGTTCCCGTTTGATTTTACCAGCAACCGTGATGGCTACTTTACTGCCCGAGTTTAGGCCTTCACCACTATAGTCGAGTGTATCGATGGTGGTGTTGGTGTGGAAATGCAGGTCGCGAGTGAGGTCAATCCTTTGCAGGATGTGCTTCAGGAAGCCGCCTACATCATTTACATTAAGTTTTGGATCATCCTCCTGTGCGGCAATGAACAGGTATTTGGCAAGGCTTAGCTGCCCTTTGCCTAAGATGTGATTGGCAATAGTTACAATCTCCTGTGGCTTGCGCTCTTTGAGATATGGAGTATAGCGTTCGCTGCCAATGGCGAAAAGGAGCGGGTGTACACCCGCTGCATCAACAGCGTTAACAGCATGCAAACCGGGAATTTCTTTGGGAATAGCCGAACCTGTAATTTCATGGATGAGCGCCCCGAAACTCGTATCCTCCTGCGGCGGACGGCCAACCACGGTGAATGACCATATGGCATCTTTACGGTGATAAACGTTATGCACTTTCATCAGAGGGAAGGGGTGTACCAGGCTGTAATAGCCCAAATGATCACCAAAAGGTCCTTCGGGTTTATTTTCGTGCGGCATAACAGTACCGGTGATCACGAAATCAGCATCGGCCGAAATGCAGAAACCTTCATCGTCATAAAAATAGCGGAAGCGACGGTTGCCTAATGCACCTGCAAATGTCATTTCAGATAAACCTTCGGGCAGGGGCATTACAGCCGCTACAGGATGCGCAGGTGGGCCGCCCACAAAGATACTCACCTTGAGTGGTTGTCCCTTGGCATTGGCTTTAGTTTGATGCACACCAATACCCCGATGGATCTGGTAATGCAAGCCGACCTCCTGGTTTTGGATATAATCATTACCGGCCAGTTGGATGCGGTACATACCCAGGTTGGCATTCATAATGCCCGGCTGATCTGCATCTTCAGTATAAACCTGCGGCATGGTGACAAACGGGCCGCCATCCATAGGCCAGTTTACTATTTGCGGGATGTCGCTGATGTTGCATTTACCAAATTTGATCGGTGCACCCGATCCGCCTTTCATAGGTAATGCCGACAGGGCGGTTAAGCCAATGCCGGCGTATTTAAAAGGGTTTTTTATGGCCTTTATCGGTTCGTTTTTGATGTCGACCAAGACCTTGATCTTTTCCAGCGTATCCCTGAAAATAAATTTCGATCTGTCAAGCGTACCAAAAAGGTTAGATACTGCCGGGAATTTACTGCCTTTTATATTCTCAAATAATATAGCCGGCCCTTCGTTCTCAAATACCCGTAAATGGATCGCGGCCATTTGCAGGTAAGGGTCTACTTCTTCTTTAATACGAATAAGATGGCCGTTTTTTTCGAGATCGGTAATGCAGGCTTGTAAACTTGAGTAACCCATGAGCAACTAACTGTATATTAATTGGCCAAAAGTAAACAATAGTTCAATTTAATATGGCGGAATCTTGAACCCTTCTATAGCATCCGGATTGCCAAGGTATGTCCATCTTAAGCCAACAACATAAGTATTTAAGGCTCTTGCAACCTGATCTGTTGTAGCCATATATACCAGCTGGGGGAAATCGTCGGCATACTGCCACCCTCCGTTTATTTCTGATAAGCCAAGTCTGTTGGTAATGGAAGCTGCACTTTGGTCATTAATAAAAGTGCTGATCAGGAAACTGTTTTTAATGCGGGTGAGCCATTCATCATTAACCCCCTTAGCCTGGATGTTTTTTAAAATGTTTATCATGGCAGGGATGGCTTCCTGTGGTTTATCGGTACTTAAGTTCATTTGCGCATATGGCATTTGGTATGACCATGTAGAGGCCCTCGGATCAAATGCCAATTTCATGTTGGTGCGCAATTCATAATAAAGCGTATTACTCAATGCAGAAATGCCAAGCCTGAAAGGGACATTGTCAACACTGTTAACGGCGGGTGAATTCATAATGGCGGTAATGTAATTTGTTGGAAGGTCACGCCGTTCGCCAACAAGTTTGTTATCCGTCCAGGCTGGCGAAGGATAATCTGGTTTTGCGTAAAACGCCGAAGGCATATTGCTAAATGAAGCCAGTACCTTTTCAAACACCTCCTGCTTGGTTAAATTACCAACTACAACTATAAAGACCTTGTTTTTATTTAAAAGGGTTTTGTAATAATCTTTCAAGTCGGCCGAAGTTAAATTTTGCAGGGTAAGCTCGTTGCCGGCTGGTTGAATAGCATAGGGTGTTCCGCTAAAGCCGTTTTGCATTTCCAGTTGTTCAACCCGGGTTTGCGGATAAGCCTGCGCTTTTTTTATGGCCGAAATTTGTTTGGTTTTCAACAGCTCAACCTGTTTATCCTCAAATGCCGGGTTCATGATGGTTTCGGTAAACAAGTCCCATGCCTGGTTCAGGTATTTCGAAACGGTGTTAACCTGCACAAAGCCATAATCATATGAGGATGTGCCAAACATAAATATCTCGTATTTATCTGCGGTGTCTTTTAATGCTGCCGAACTGTATTTTTTTGTTCCGCAATCAGTAAGCGATTGCAGGGTAAGGTCTTCAATGCCGGCTTTGTTGGCTTTATAGTTGGTTACCCCGCCTCGGTAATACATACGTACATTAACCACGTTTTTGGTTGTTTGCCTGAAAATTACCTTGATGCCATTTACATCAAATGAGGTTGCTGCAGGTGTTGCGGGTGCCTGCGCATAAACAGTTGAAATGCCGCCGAGCAATAATATAATAGGGGTTAAAATTGATAGTTTCATGATAGGGGTTGAATTAATTGGCCTTAAAAAATTCATCTGCGTTAACCTGTGCCTTTAAATCGGGGTTGATGAGGAGGCCCGCGCAATAAGGTTTTGCTTTGATGTATTTGCGTACATAAGCCTGCACATCGGCTTTAGTAACCTTGTCGATTTTATCGTTATAGGTAAAATGATAGTTGAGCGATGCCGATGCCCACCAGAAGGTAAGCGTTTGCACATATTCAGAGGCGATCTCTGCCCGTCGTTCCTGGCTTATCTGTAGTTTTCGTTTGGCAGTCTGAATCTGTTCGTCGGTAATATAATCGTCTGTATCAAACAGGCTGATCTGTTTTTTTACTTCATCCAAACACTCTTTGATTTTTTGAGGGTTGGGCTGTATATAAAATGAGATCTCGCCGCCATGGCTTAGCGTGAGGTAGCTGAAGCTGATATACTGGGCAAGCCCCGTTTCAACAAGAGCTTTGCTCAGTTTTGAGGAGTTTTGCGTGAGTATATAAGAAAAAATATCAGCAGCATAGGTTGAAGGGATATCATGACGCGTATCCGGCCCCTGCCAGCCCATATAAATTGTAGGAATAGTAGCCAGGCCCGATTCAACAATAAAATAATCTGTTTTTTTGAGTGGCTCGAACTCAGGTACTACCCACTTTTTAAACGGACTGAACACGGAGGCCTGCCAGCTGCCAAATAAAGGGGTTACCTGTTTAAATATAGCATCATGGGTTACTTTGCCGGCAACTATTAGCAGGGCGTTATTAGGGTAATAATATTTTAGTTTTACCGAATCGATCTGACTTAATGTAGCGGAAGTAATAGCATTGCGGGTACCAATGGCAGATTTCCGGTTAGCCAAACTACCCCACAGGTGTTGCCCGGCCGTTACAGTAAACCCGAAAGATGCTGCCGATTCTTTTTGGGTTAATTGTGCCAGCGTGATGGCTTTTGCATGATCCAGGCTTTCATTGTCAAGCACAGGGAAACGGATAGCCGAGTTCATGTACTTCAATCCTTCGCCTATATTAAAGCTGGGGAGTGTAAAATAGCAGCTCCCGTATTCTTCATGTACCGTAGTGTTTTTTTGAGTGCCTAATACACTTGTACGATAGCCAACCTGTTCGGCATTTCCGTAGTCTTTATTGGCTTTAAAAAGCATCATTTGGTACAAGCCAGTGAGTCCGCTGTATTTCAGCGGTTCGGTAAAGGCACCGGTTTTAAATGTCATAGCAACCGTTGCCAGGGGGACGCTGTTATCTTCAACCACCAGTACCGTAAGACCATTAGGCAATGTTTTTACAAACATGTTTGCAGGTATTTTTACTTGCGCAAATACCGATAAGGGGATTGTGAATATTAATAATAAAAGGTAACTTTTCTTTATCATGGTAACGCAGATAAGGTTTTGACAGGTTAAAATAACAAAAGAAATTCACTCAGTATAAAATTATTATTGGGCGCAGTAAAATGTTCTGTTAACTTAAAAATTGAATCACTGTAAGAAAGTAATCCGTACTTTCGCTTCAAATTTCAATTACCCTTATGTCGGTAACAGTACTTACGCTTATTATACTTGTTGGGTCGTATTTGGCGGGTTTATTGGGCTCATTAACGGGGTTAGGCGGAGGTGTTGTTATTATCCCCTTGCTCACCATTTTGCTTGGGGTTGATATTCAGTATGCCATTGGCGCATCGCTCATATCGGTTATTGCCACATCTTCAGGTTCGGCGGCAGCATATGTTAAAGAGGGGATAACCAATATCAGGCTGGGTATGTTCCTGGAGATTGCCACTACCGCGGGCGCGATGGTTGGCGCGCTGATAGCAGTTTATATCCCCACCAATTTTATAGCAGTTTTATTCGGTGTGATCCTGATCCTTTCGGCGGTAATGTCGCTCCGGAAAAAATCGCAGCAAATCCATCAGCAAAAAAGCGAACTTGCCGAAAAGCTAAAATTGAACGGCAGTTTTCCAACGCCGGCAGGTGAAGTAGCCTATTCGGTAAGGAATGTAGGCGGAGGTTTTTTTATGATGCTTTTTGCCGGAGTAATATCGGGCCTGCTTGGCATAGGCTCGGGCGCACTGAAAGTTTTGGCCATGGATGGCATTATGCGCATCCCATTTAAAGTATCAACTACCACCAGTAATTTTATGATAGGGGTTACCGCTGCCGCAAGCGCGGTAGTTTACCTGCAACGGGGATACATTGATCCGGGTCTTTCCATGCCGGTTGCGATAGGTGTTTTATTAGGTGCATTAACCGGGTCAAAAATATTGGTGCATACCTCATCATCGGGCTGGTTGCGCTGGGTATTTGCCCTGGTGGTTACGTTTTTAGCATCACAGATGATATATAAAGGAATGACGGGAACAAT
>NZ_DASVOB010000172.1:0-2936 GCF_036383575.1 Mucilaginibacter sp. | reverse complement strand
GATTTGTCAAAGCGGATCTTGCCGTTTTCAACCTCAACCAAAAAGGTTGTATCGTTTAAATCAATGATACGGCCATGAATGCCGGCTGTGGTTATAACCCTGTCGCCTTTTTTCAGTTCTTCAACGTATTTCTTTTGATCTTTTTGTTTTTTAACCTGCGGACGGATCATGAAGAAATAAAATACTACGATGATCAGTACCATTGGCACTAATGATCCGTAGCTGCCCAAGCCGCCTGCTGAGGCTTGTAATAAAATAGTAGCTATCATTTGTTTAAATTAATTGTTATTTTTTTAAAACCTCGCCAATTAAATGCACCATAGTTTCGGCAGGCTGAGTGTTTGCTGTAACGGTTATTTGTTTATCCTGTAAACCGCTTTTACCGGCACTGTTAAACGTAACACTGATCACGCCGCTCTCTCCTGGTTTAACCGGAGCTTTTGGCCAGGTAGGGGTAGTACAGCCACAGGTAGCACGCGCACTGGTAATAATTAAGGGTGATTTACCGGTGTTGGTGAACTTAAAATCGTACGATACCTTATCACCTTCTTTGATCTTGCCAAAATCGTGGCTTTCTTTTTCAAATTTGGCTACCGGTGCATTGGCTGCACTTGCAGCGCTATCGGCGGTAGTTGTTGATGAATTACCGACGGTGCTGCTGTTGCAGGCTGAAAATAACATGCCCGCTGCTACTAAGCTTAAAAATAGTTTTTTCATTTTTTAATATTATTCTATTAAGCCACGGCCTATCTTTTTGATCTTGTTTTCGGCTTTAAGCTCTATTAAAATCTTGTCCAAGATACCGTTTATAAATGAATTACTCTTAGGCGTACTAAACTCTTTTGATATTTCAAGGTACTCGTTTATAGTAACCTTAACCGGGATAGAATTAAAGTTAATGAACTCGGTTATAGCCATTTTCATTAACAGGGTATCCATCATGGCAATACGCTCCGGCTCCCAGTTTTGGGTTTTGGCAGCTATAAGCTCATGGTAAGCGTCATTATACCTGATACTTTGCTGAAACAGGTTTACCACAAACTCACGGTCTTCAACCCAGTTACCGGTAATTTCGGCAAGCTGGTTAAGCTTGTAATCATCATTCGAAAAGTTTTTGAACGTTTTGGCAATAAGTGCTTGTAGGACGTCTTTATCAACAGGCCAGAAAATAAACCTGTCTTCAAAAACCTGCTCGGCCAGTGATGATTTAAGAATAACTTTTTTGAAAATGAATTTAATGATATCCTTATCTGTTTGCAGGGTATCGCCTGTTTTGGCAAGATACTCAGCATACTCTGGTGCGTTTTTAAGGATAATAAAAAGGGATTTGGCAAGTTCTGGCTCAAAGGTCCAGTCAACTTTGTACTTTTTCCAGGCTGTAATGTATTCCTTATTATCATTCAGGCTCAGGATAAACCTGTTAGTGAGGATCTTAAGGTTTGCATTTAAGTCATCTGCGGTGGGGAGGTGTTTGTTTGCGCGTTCCTGTGCGTCATTAGCAGCAAAACTTACTACTTCATTAATTAGCGATAGCATCCAGATGTACATTTCGTAAACCTGGTCTATGCTGCTCAGCATATTTTTTTCAAATAGCTTAACGTCTTTCGTATCCGATTGATGATACGCGTACAGTGCCTGTAATACCTTTACCCGGAGGTGCCTTCTGTTTAACATTTTGTAAGAACGATTTGGTTTGCTTAGTGCAAACGGTTTATATAAAAATTAATTGTTTTAATACGATGATTTTACTTTTCTGATGTCTTCAATGCGTTTTTCAGCTATTTTATTGGCCGCGTTAATAGTTGGAATGTTCTCGGCCTTTGAAAGCTTTAACACATTACGCGTAGCATCGTAAATGTTTTCGGTTAGCTGTAAGGTACGCTTTTTATTAAAATTCATCAACTCCGAATAACCGGTAATAATACCTCCCGCATTGATCACATAATCAGGGGCGAAAAGCACACCTTTATCAAGCAGCATTTTACCGTGCACATTTTCATCAAGCAGCTGGTTATTGGCCGAACCGGCAATAATACCGCATTTTAATTTGGCAATGGTTTGTGTATTCACAGTACCGCCCATAGCACACGGAGCATAAATATCGGCATCAATATCAAAAATATTATTGTTTGATACTGGCTGCGCGCCATATTTTTTAGAGATCTGGCTTACACGCTCTTCGTTAATATCGCTGGCGTAAACTTTTACGTTTTCGTCCCTTAACAGGCGTACCAGGTTTTCGCCCACATGGCCAATTCCCTGTACAATAACCGATTTACCTGTTAAGCTGTCGCTACCGTACATTTCCCTTACACAAGCCTTAATACCCATCAAAACACCCAAAGCTGTAATAGGCGATGGGTCGCCGCTACCGCCAATGTTTTCAGGAGCGCCGGTAACATGGTTGGTTTCCATCTTAATGTACTCCATATCGCGCGGGTTGGTGCCCACATCTTCGGCAGCAATAAATTCGCCATTAAGGTTTTTGATGAACCGGCCAAATTTGCGCAGCAAAGCTTCATTCTTGTCCTGGCGCGAATCGCCTATGATTACCGAATAGCCGCCGCCAAGATTAAGGCCAGCGATAGCTGCCTTATAGGTCATGCTTTTTGCTAAACGCAACACGTCATTAAGCGCATCCCCTTCGGTTTTGTACGCCCACATACGCACGCCGCCAAATGCAGGGCCAAGCGTTGTATTGTGAATAGCAATAATAGCTTTGAGATTGGTATCTGGGTCGGTACAAAAAACAACTTTCTTATGCCCGAAAGCGTCAAGCTGGCTAAATATGGATTCCGGTGGATGTTGTTCAGGCATTAGTACTATAAGTAAATGTCTTTAAGCGCACAAAAGTAGAGGTTTTTTTTAATACTGGCAAAGGTAAACGCGCCTTGATTTATAATTGCTTATTGTTTTGAAAAAATATGGGTTGCCGT
>NZ_DASVOB010000171.1:0-12351 GCF_036383575.1 Mucilaginibacter sp. | reverse complement strand
GAATTCGGCTACTTGTTGTTCGATCTCATTATTAGTAAACATGGCTCAAAAATACAGAATTTATATTAACGAAAAGGTTATCCTGCTCACAGAATCTGAACCAAAGCATGCAGATAATTTTGAAAGGCTTGATGCAGAGACATTTGACCTCAAAATTATATACACCTGGATTCTCGCTAACCCCAATAAATTGTTTTATATAAAAACACCTAATGCCAAAGTGTATCTTAAAGCTGTTAAGAAGAATATTACACTTATTGAAGCGGCAGGCGGCTTGGTTATGAACACTAAGGGACAATATTTATTTATTTATCGCAACGATAAGTGGGACCTGCCCAAAGGCAAAATTGAAAAAGACGAAAAGGTAAAAGAAGCGGCAATACGCGAGGTAGAGGAGGAGTGCGGCATAAAAGTGAGCGAACTGGGAGAAAAAATCTGCAAAACTTACCACGTGTATGTGAACCGCGGCGAAGTAGTACTCAAGAAAACACATTGGTTTGCCATGAAAAGCAAAGGCAAGGAAAAACTAAAACCTCAAAAGGAAGAGGGTATTACCGATGTGCGTTGGTTTGAGCATGAGCATATTGAGCCTATAATTGAAAATACCTTTCCCTCCATCATGGATGTACTGCATAAAGAAAAGCTGGTTACAAATAAGGTAATGCCTCTTTCGGAATAAACTGGCTTACATCGCCATTATAACGGATGATCTCACGCACAATGGTTGAACTTATAGACGAGTAGCCCGGTTTGCTTACGATAAATATGCTTTCAATATCAGGCGCCAGCGAGTGGTTCATCTGGGCTATGGCTTTTTCGTATTCAAAGTCAGATACTGTACGGATCCCCCTGATCATGTAGGCTGCACCTATGCTCTTGCAAAAATCAACAGTAAGGCCTTCATAGGCTATTACGTGGATCCGCTCGTCATGGGCAAATACAGCCCTGATCATCTGCTCGCGCTGTTCAATCGTTAACAGTCCCTTCTTGCTGCTATTTACACCTATACCTATATAAAACTTATCAAAAAGCTCGACAGATCGCTTTACAATATCAACGTGCGCCTTGGTAATGGGATCAAATGAACCTGGAAACAGAGCTATTTTCATATGGTAAAATTAGGGAATTGTTGATAAGGAGAACAGACAATTTTAAATTACAAAAGTATACTATCAGCTTTTTAAGAGATTAGGTTAAAGCAAGTTATTGATCTGGGCGTATTGCAAAAGCATGATTGTTTTGGCGTCTTTTATTTCGCCGGTTTTGATCATATTCAATGCAGTTGTAAAAGGGAGCTCCAAAACTTCCACATTTTCGGTTTCATGTGCAAGGCCGCCACCATCACTCACCTTCATATCGGTAGTATACTCGGCAACAAAAAAGTAAAGGATTTCTGTAACAGATCCCGGCGACATGTAAGCCTCATAAACCTTCTTTACATCTGTTATTTTATAACCTGTTTCTTCTTCGGTTTCCTTACGGATACAATCCTCCGGATTGTCCTTATCAAGTAAGCCTGCACAGCATTCAATCATATAACCGGTTTCATTTCCGTTTATATAAGTAGGCATCCTGAACTGCCGCGTAAGGATTACAGTTTGGCCAGGTTTGTTGTACAACAAAATAACAGCTCCGTTGCCACGGTCGTAAGCCTCGCGTGACATTTTTTCCCAGTTGCCATTCTTATCCTCAAACTCAAAAGTTAATTTCTTTAATGTGTACCAGTTATCTGATAATATTTCGGTGTGGATATTCCTGATCTTGTCATTCATTGGTGCAGGTGATTAATTTTATTAGTAATTGGAGTTATTGTACTGTTTGCACAAAGCCGTAACTCTCTTTTGAAGCAGCAGGCCCTGGCAGATCCTTAAACGCACGGTATAAAATGTATTTGTTGTTTTTTGTAATGCCTTTAAACATGCCTGCGGTGGCCTCCTGAATTGCCCGGTTCTCCGCCTTAAGTGCCGTAGTATCTTTAAGGTCGATATTACTTTTATAAGCGATATATGGAAAAAAGCCTGATGTAGGTGGCCCATTGAGGTACTGAGGGGTTACGGAGAAAATTTGAGGACGAGTTTTTATCTGCGTTAAGCTAAAGGGCATTTTATATTTTTCATTAGCCTCCTTTATAAGTTTGTCGTAAAAAGCTTTTATAGCTTCCCCATTTTTAAACTTAAAGTACTGACCTCCCGGGCTCGCAATTTGTGATGCGATAACCATCTTATCTGTAGCATCCAACAGTTCACCTTTATCGTAGTGTTTTTTTGCTTCGTTATAGTAATCCGCCGATGTTTTTCCTAAAAGCTTATAAGGCCCAGCATTTAAGATATTCAGTTTCCAGCCATCGGGGTATTTTCCGTAAATAGCTATAATAAGGCCGCTGAGGTATCCGTTTTTAGTAACCAATAACGAGGCGTACATTTCTTTGTTCAAAGCCAGGTAATTTACGATATAGCCCTGATCATTACCCAAGCTTGATATTAACGTATTTGAAATGTTGATTGCCGTATTTTTGGTGTAATATTCATCCATAACGGTGTATTCGGATGAGTTTATTCCGTCACCAATTACCTTTATAGACGAATCCAAAGCACTGCCCGAGCGTTCAATTAAAACCGGCGCCATTAACTGTTTTAACTCCTTTGCATTTTTTGAAGCAAGCCCTTCAATCAGCTTCTTATTTAAAGGCTCTATTTGCTTTTTAATAGCAGGGTCGATATTGGCGTTAACAAACGTACCTGATGCGCCGGTATGGCACCCCAGTTGTATTATCGTACTTATTAACAGAAGCGTAATTAAGGCACTTTTCATGAAGGATATAGGTTAGGTTATTGATTTCTAAAAAACGAAAACGACGAATGCCCGTATTTTCTTTGTTCCACAAAAGCGGGATGATTGCTCAAGTTTTGAAGCGATTGATGTTCAACTATCAACAGCCCATCAGGTTTAAGCAAATTCTTTTCAAAAATAACCTTTGGCAGATCGGGGATCCTGTTAAGATCATATGGTGGGTCAGCAAATATCAGATCGTATTGTTCGGTTTCGATGTTCAGATATTTGAATACGTCTTCGCGGTAAGTTTTTATCTGTGTAAGCTTATGCTGGCGGGAGGTATCCTTAAGATAATTTACACAGTGGATACTTCTGTCCACAGATATAACCTCCGATGCCCCGCGTGAGGCAAACTCAAGCGATATATTGCCGGTACCCGCAAACAGATCAAGCACTTTGATTCCCTCAAACTCTATTTGATTAAGCAGGATATTAAATAAAGCCTCCTTTGCAAGATCGGTTGTAGGGCGAACAGGAAGATTTTTTGGTGGATTAAGCCTTAGCCCTTTTAAACTGCCTCCTATAATGCGCATAATGAAAGAGCCGCTATCGATAATACCCTATGAGCTACAACTTCTGCCGGTAGCTGTAAGACCTCTAAATTATTAACTTCTGCCTTGTCGAAAAATTCGGCCAGGCGGCTTAAAATTTTATCATCGGCTTCAATGTCGCCGCTTAGGTACAAACTGGTGCTTTTAGGTTCCAGGTTAAGCTCTTTAGCAACCAGCACAGTAAAATAAGCAAGTTCATCTGCTTCCTTAAACTCAAATGAATTATAGAACCGAAGTTTATTGGAGGCAAAATAGCTTATTTCTACCTTGTCTTTTTCAATATTAAGATAAAGATCATTGCTACCCGCATTGTTCCGGGCGATAGCAGTTAACCAACCTTTTGAAGTAAAAACCGTATTCCGGATCCCAAATTCCTCGGCGGCATTTACAATCGCCTCATTGGTTTTGTATACGATAATATTTTCCTGATCTAATGTTTGTGCTAAAACCTTACTATCGGGCTTCACATCAAGAAAGCGGGCAAAGTTAGGCAGGCGATCAGCCGTAAACAGCTCTGCAGGCACCAGCGTAAAGCTATGGGCCGGCAATCCGATAACTATTTGCTTGTATTTAGCAGATAAAAGATCAAGCAATTCCTGCGGATCACTCAACTCATCAAAAGGGTAATTTTCAGCCCATGCAATCAGGAAGCCGTTATTGCTTATGGCGTACGAAAACGATTTGTCTTCAACCTGTATTAATAAAGTGTAATCTTCAGTTTTATCCAAACTAAAGTTATCATCGTGGTAAGTGTAATTGTGTTCGTTCATACCGGTTTTAACAAAAGTAGCATTTTTTTAATTTCAATGTCCGTTTGGGGCGCGTAATAAGATTTAGTCCAACAAATGTTGAATAATCCCCGGGCGGGTCGGTACTTTAGTTCATTAAGTTAAAAGGTTATTGCTTTTAAACTTCACATAGCGATCACAGACCGCCGATCAATACATTTAATACCAATGTTATCAGTATTGCGAATAATACTGCGCTTAATACAGGTTTGGCGTAATAATCATTATCCGGGAAATACTTTTTGAAGAAATAGCGGCTAAGGATAAGACCACCGGTTGCATGTAACACCAGTACTATAGCCACAAATAATAATGGGCCTTTCATTTGTTCAGGTGTTAATGGTATGCCGGATTGAGCCGACTTCATTATGGCAGGATCAAATTTTATATTTAATGAGCGCACAAGGAAAGAGGTCACAAACTCGTAAAAAACAGAGAATAACAATATTTGCGAAGCAGCTCTTTTAAAACCGGCCATACGCAAGTTGATGCTAAGCAACACACCTCCAAATATGACATTGAATAGTGTCGAAAACCAAAATACTGCTCTTTGGGAGTAAATATCTACGTAATCGTCTTCTGTATATTTTTCTTCCTCTTTGTTTTCGTCAAATTCCATGGCCCAAATGTAAAACTAATCTTACTGAATTAAATTACTTATCATCATTTTTGCAGGGTGTCAAGTACCGATCATATCCGCCAGTCATTTCCGCATGAGCCAACAAGCCAGCAAACGGAGCTTTTTAGTAAGCTGCATGCTTTTTTAAAAAGTACCGAAGGCGACGAATGCTTTATCCTGAAGGGTTACGCGGGCACAGGGAAAACAACTATAGTAGGTGCATTGGTAAAAGCGTTAAGGCATTATAACTATAAAGCCGTGTTACTGGCACCAACAGGGCGTGCTGCCAAGGTCATTACCAATTACTCCGGGCGCAAGGCTTTTACCATTCATAAGCGCATCTACCGTAAAAAATCGGCGTTAACTATCGATGATGGCTTTGCCCTTGCAGATAACCTGGCCAGCGATACGCTTTTTATAGTTGATGAAGCCTCCATGATCTCGGATGAGGCGATGGGCAGCAACCATGTATCATTGTTATTTGATTTACTGCGATATGTTTATAACGATAAAAACTGCAAGCTGATACTGGTAGGGGATACAGCCCAGTTGCCGCCCGTGGGTGCCGATAACAGCCCTGCGCTTGATGAGCAGGTAATGAACGGTAAGTTTGGCATCACCATATTTAAATATGAGCTTACCGAAGTACTGCGCCAGCAAAAAGATTCGGGTATATTGTTTAATGCCACCAATATCCGCGATCTGATCCGCACAGAAACCGTTGAGGCCCCTAAAATTGTGACCAAAGGGTTTAAGGATGTTTTCAGGATGACGGGTGAGCGGTTGCCCGAAGGGTTGGAATACGCCTATCGTAAATATGGCTATGACCGTACGCTCATTATTTGCCGCTCAAACAAAAACGCTAATCTGTATAACGGACAGATCCGCAACCGGATCCTGTACCGGGAGGAGGAACTTACCGGCGGCGACCAGATCATGATTGTGAAGAATAACTATTTCTGGCTACAGGATAAGGATGAGAACAGTACTGCATTTATTGCCAATGGCGATATTGCCCGTATAGTAAAAGTACGCCGCACCGAGGATATGTACGGGTTTCGTTTTGCAGATGTGCAGCTGGAATTTATTGATTATGCCGAAGACCCAACTCTTGATTGTAAAGTGTTGCTTGATACACTTTATGCAGACTCGCCGGCGTTGAGCCAGGAAGATCAGAAACGGTTTTATCAGGAAGTAATGAAAGATTACGAACATTTACCGAATAAAAGGGCCATGCACAATGAGCTGAAGCTTAATCCTTATTATAATGCTTTACAAATAAAATTTGCCTATGCCATTACGTGTCATAAGGCCCAGGGTGGCCAGTGGGATGCTGTTTTTGTTGACCAGGGTTATGTTACCGACGAAATGATCAATATGGATTTTCTGCGTTGGTTTTATACCGCCCTTACCCGTGCCACGACCGAATTGTTCCTGGTTAATTTTGATAACAGGTTTTATAAAGTAAAAGAGGAGTAATCTTTAAAGATAACTGACTTTTTTTATAAATAATTGATAATTAGATTTTTAATTACTAATATTAATAATTGAAAACCAATATCATGAACCTAAACTTAAAACTCGAAAGAAAAATCAAAACCAAACAATCAACCATTGGCGAATTATCAATAAACGGTGTATTTGAGTGTTTTATACTGGAGGATGTAGACAGAGGGCTGAACAGCAAAATGACACTCGCCGAAATTGCTTCGATCAAGATCAAAACGCAAACGGCCATTCCTACGGGAACCTATAACGTAGTAAAATTTTTCAGCCCAAAGCACAACGAAAACCTGCCGTTATTAGAGAACGTGCCCGGTTTCGCCGGGATTGAGATCCATGTTGGCAATTTTGCGAAAGATACCGATGGTTGCCTTCTCCCGGGTGATGACAAAGGCGTTGATGCTGTACTCCATAGTACAGTTGCTACAGCTAAACTCCACACAAAAATTTTTACGGCCCTTGCGGCCGGTGGGGTTGTTACCATTGAAGTTATTTAACGTCCTGTCTGAACTCTTCTTGAATCCATGACATATTAAAATGCTGTAGTGCGAAGTGGGCCTTGTCAGTCTGAGCCTGTCGAAGACTCGCGCGCAGAGGCCTGCCCGCCATACTTCGACGAGCTCAGTATGACACCCTTTCTTAAAACGAATTAAACACCGGCAGCGTGATCCTGAACGTTGATCCCTGTCCCTCGGTGCTGGTAACACTAATGGTGCCTTTATGCTTTTCAATAATTTGCCGTACGATGCTCAAACCAAGTCCGGTCGACTTTTCTCCGCGCAAACCTGTGCGGCCTGCTTTTGAAAAACGGTTGAAAATCTCTGGCAGCATAGCAGCTGGGATCCCTACGCCATAATCCTGAACATCAATAAAAATAAGATCATTTTGCCGGGACAAGCGCACGTCTACATTATCCCTGTCCTTTGAAAATTTAACGGCATTGCTAATCAGGTTATCAATAACGCGATGGAACTTTTCATAGTTTATTTTTGCGTTTACCGGGTTGGCAGAACTGCTGAAAATAACATTTACCTTGTTATCTGGTTGTTTTTTCCATTCGCTTACAATGTTACCAAGCAATTGGTTAAGTTCGGTATTTTGGGTTTCAAAAACGGCAATGTTCTCGTTGCGGGCAGCCTCAAGCAAATCATCAATAATACTGCGGGCTTTTACGCATGAGGCCTTCATCATATTGATATTGTCCTGTGTATCATCGTCAACCTCATCAAGTTCCATCATCATGGCAATTGACTCTACTGCTGCTATTGGATTTCGGAGATCATGGGCTACCATGCCTAACACCTGGTTTTTAAATTCACTTGCTTTTTCAATTTCCGAGTTTTTTTCGCGGATCTCGATCACCTGTAAATAGTAATTAGCTTTGTAGGTAAAAAAGTACCTTGAGATAAAATAAAAGCCCGAAATCAGGATAGCTGAGATCAGCTGGTTATACAGCATATCAGTAGCCGGCGTTTGGCTGTAAAATAGCAGGGAAGTAAAAAAAAGCTCAACGGCTATGAGCAGCAATACGGTTTCATAGTATTCCAAAACGACTATCACGCTGATCAGGCTTAGCGCAACAAGATATAAGGTGAGTGCATTGCTTGGATCAGATGTGGCGATAAAGCTCGAATACATACCGCAAACAATAATATAAAGCGCAAACAAAAACACAAGCAATGACATGCCTGTTGTAGATTTTTTATGCCTTTTAAAACCAACTATAAAAAGGTTGCTGGCTATCAAAAAAATGGGGGTAACAATAATGAAAACCCAGTTACTGAAATTAAATTCGGGGAAATTTTGAGCTTTGGTTAAACTAACCGGAAATACAAGGTAAAGAATGCGGATAATTACATTTAAAACCAAAAATATTGTACTTGCCCCCCTGATGGCTACCAGGTTTTGGTAAGTATAATGGTCACGATATTGCGACCGGTATTTTATCGGCAGGCTGTTAAAAAAAAAATGGGTATTCAACTCGTTTTACAGTATAGATTATAACAAAACTAAGAAAATATTTCCATTTTGTGTAACAGGAATATGACAAAGTGCCATTCGTTTTTGTAATTGAATGACATTTTTTCACTATAGGTTAAATGGCAGGTAAATTGATCACAACTAACCACTATGAATTTTAACAATTTTACCATAAAAGCTCAGGAAGCCGTACAAAAGGCATCTGAAATTGCTGTTGGTAACCAACAGCAGGCAATTGAGACCGCACATCTGCTTAAAGGCTTGTTGCTGGTTGATGAAAACGTAATTACCTATTTATTAAAGAAACTAAACGTTAACCTGAAAAGGTTAAATGATACTTTGGATGCGCAGATCGCGTCATTCCCTAAAGTGAGCGGGAGCAATGTATACCTTTCGTCTGAAGCAAATTCGGCTTTGCAAAAAGCTTCCGGATATTTAAAAGAATTTAAAGATGAATTTGTATCAGTTGAGCATGTGCTGTTAGGTATTCTGGCAGCCGGTGGTGCGGTAAGCACTATGCTTAAGGATTCAGGTGTTAATGAAAAAGACCTGAAAAAAGCCATCATTGAATTACGCGGTGATAGCAAAGTAACCGATCAGAATGCCGAAGCTACTTATAACGCCCTTAACAAATATGCCCGTAATTTGAACGAATACGCAGGTTCGGGCAAACTGGATCCGGTTATCGGTCGTGATGATGAAATCCGCCGCGTTATCCAGATCCTTTCGCGCCGTACCAAAAACAACCCGATATTGGTTGGCGAGCCAGGTGTTGGTAAAACAGCCATTGCCGAAGGTATCGCCTTCAGGATCATTAAAGGCGATGTACCCGAAAGCCTGAAAACCAAAGTAGTATACTCGTTGGATATGGGGGCGCTGATAGCCGGTGCCAAATACAAAGGGGAGTTTGAAGAACGGTTAAAAGCCGTTATAAAAGAAGTTACCCAAAGTGATGGGGAGATCATCCTGTTTATTGATGAGATCCATACGCTGGTAGGTGCAGGCGGGGGAGAAGGTGCTATGGATGCGGCCAATATCTTAAAGCCGGCCTTGGCACGTGGCGAACTTCGTTCAATTGGTGCTACTACGCTTAACGAGTACCAGAAATACCTTGAAAAAGATAAAGCTTTGGAACGCCGTTTCCAAAAAGTGATGGTTGAAGAACCTGATACGGCTGATGCCATATCTATTTTGCGTGGACTGAAAGAACGTTATGAAACCCATCACAAAGTGCGGATCAAAGACGAAGCGATCATCGCCTCTGTCGAAATGTCACAGCGTTATATTTCTGACAGGTTTTTACCCGACAAAGCCATCGACCTGATGGACGAAGCTGCGTCAAAACTCCGTTTGGAAATGGATTCGGTACCGGAAGTAGTCGATGAGCTTGAGCGCCGCATCATGCAGCTTGAAATTGAGCGTGAAGCTATCAAACGTGAAAAAGACGACCGCAAAGTTGCCGAACTGAGCGAAGAAATAGCCAACTTGTCACAACAACGTGATTCGTTACGTGCCAAATGGAAAGGTGAAAAGGACCTTGTTGACGGCATTAACACCAAGGTTGAGCTGATAGAAAATTATAAACTGGAAGCTGAACAAGCAGAGAGAGCAGGTGACTATGGCAAAGTAGCCGAATTACGCTACGGAACTATAGTTGAGGCACAGGCCGAAGTTGAAAAACTGAAAGCTGCCTTGCTCGAAAATCAAAGTGACAGCCGCATGCTGAAAGAAGAGGTTACCGCGGATGATATTGCCGGTGTAGTAAGTCGATGGACAGGTATCCCGGTTAGCAAAATGATCCAGAGCGAGCGTGAAAAGCTGCTTAACCTTGAAGCCGAGCTGCACAAACGTGTGGCAGGACAAGAGGAAGCTATTGAAGCTATAAGCGATGCTATCCGCCGCAGCCGTGCAGGTTTGCAGGATAAGCGCAGGCCAATTGGTTCGTTCATATTTTTAGGTACAACCGGTGTAGGTAAAACCGAGCTGGCAAAAGCTTTAGCCGAATACCTGTTTAACGACGAAGGTGCGCTGGTGCGGATAGACATGAGCGAATACCAGGAACGCCATGCTGTGTCAAGGCTGATAGGAGCGCCTCCGGGATATGTTGGGTATGATGAAGGCGGGCAGTTAACCGAGGCCGTTCGACGCAAGCCTTACAGTGTGGTACTACTGGACGAGATTGAAAAAGCACATCCTGATGTGTTCAACATTCTGCTACAGGTATTGGATGATGGCCGTTTAACCGATAATAAAGGCCGTGTGGTGAATTTTAAAAACACCATCATCATCATGACCTCGAATATTGGTTCAAACATTATCCAGGAAAACTTCCAGAATTTGGAGGATGAGAACCGTGATGAGCTGATTGCTAAAACCAAGAATGAGTTGTTTAACCTGTTAAGGGTAACTATCCGTCCGGAGTTTTTGAACAGGATAGATGAGATCATCATGTTTACCCCGCTTAACCGCGATGAGATACATGATATTGTTAAGCTGCAATTTAAACAGGTTCAGCAAACTCTTGCTGAAATGGGTGTAACTATCGAAGCATCAGATGAAGCTTTGGATTGGCTGGCCCAGTTAGGTTATGATCCGCAGTTTGGCGCACGTCCGTTAAAACGTGTGATTCAGAAAAAGCTCCTGAACGAGCTAAGTAAACAAATCCTGGCCGGTACGGTGGATAAAGACAGCATCATTAAAATTGATATGTTTGATAACCAGTTCGTGTTCCTGAACGCAGCTAAAGAAGCCGCAGAACCGGCCAAATAAGTTTATAATAACAAAATGAATAATAGAAAAAGGCTTCCCAATTTGAGAAGCCTTTTTCTATTATTAACAACCGGAGAATCTACTAAAAAACTTCGGCTGTTTGTTTAGTTACCGATGCTAAGCTGACCCCCGTAAGCTGATCGGCAAAGGCTACGAAAGCCTTACTTTCCGATATACGTAATTGATTAGCGATCAGATTTTGTAAATTGATTTTTCCTATAACAAATTTGTAATTGCCTGAATAGTAGCGCTCATTGATATGTACAAAGTTCAGCGCCTCAACCAATTCTTCGTCATCATAACGCAGGTAAACGGTTAATTCGATGTTATTGGTGAAATTAAGATCTGTTTTTTCCTTAGCTTTTTTGTATTCGTACTGGTAATTATAACGCAAGGCGGCAATATCTGATAACACAGCCGAACCGGTAGGGTGGCCGCCCGCGCCTTTTCCGAAAAAGAATTGTTGATCGGCAAAGGCTGCTTGTACAGTTACGCCATTGTATTCGTACTCAACGTTGTATAAAAACTCTTTGTCGTTCACAAATTTAGGCAACACAAACAGGGCAACGTTACGGTCGTCAAGCTCTTTAGCTACCGGTACCAGTTTAATTTTGAGATTTTTCTCGCGGGCATATTGCAGATCGGCGGCTGCAAGGTTTTGGATACCCAGGTTAAATACCTCATCGGGTTGTACAACTACACCATAAGCATGCGCAGCTGCAATCACCAGTTTGTATTTAGCATCAAAGCCGCCAACATCGCTGGTTGGGTCGGTTTCGGCAAAGCCAAGATCCTGGGCTTGCTTTAACGCGCTGTCATAATCCAATCCTTCAATAAAACCTTTTGAAAGTATGTAGTTTGATGAGCCATTGAAAATACCGCTTATTGAATGCAGTAATTCATTGTCATAATATTCCTCCAGGTTACGGATAATAGGGATACTGCCGCAAACTGCCCCCTCATACAATAATGATGTACCATATTGGTGCTGGATCTCGATAAGCTCGTCCAGGTGCAAGGCGATCATCTTTTTACTGGCAGAAACAACGTTCTTGCCCGATTTTAAAGCTCTTGAAACAATTTCAAAAGCCGCTTCGGTATCATTAATGAGCTCAACAATAGTATTGATCTCGGGGTTATTAAGCAGTTCTTCTTTGTCGGTAGTAAATAAGTGAGCCGGGAGGGAACGCTTTTTATTTGGATCCTTGATAGCAAATTTTACTATCTCGATATTTAAATGCTTTGTTTTGACGATATCATATAAACCCTGGCCCACAACTCCAAATCCGAAGAGGCCGATATTTAACTT
>NZ_DASVOB010000170.1:0-3420 GCF_036383575.1 Mucilaginibacter sp. | reverse complement strand
CCTCCTGCATCTTTTTGGGCAGTTCCCGGATCTCTCCTTCAATTGTAACTGACAGCTCTTTCGCCATTAAATTATCTTCATGGGTATACTGGTCAGTATCTTCCAGATATAATAGGTTATCTATACCTTTCTTCCGGACTGAATCCTTTTTGTGAAAGTTAATGATACTGTTTTTTAAGCTTCTGAAAAGATATGAGGCATTGTACCTATCCGGCTGTAAATTATACCGGCAATTCCATAAATTAATAAAAACAGTTTGTACCAGATCCTTCGCATCATCGGATGAGCCGGTTGAGCGGTAAGCCATGTGGTACAAGGGCCTCCAATTCCGTTTATAAAACTCATCAAAGGCGTTGATATCCCCTGCCTTAATTAATACGATTAATTCAACTTCTGAAAGCATTACTTTAACTAATTGACTTAAATTATCATCGATATATAACTGGCTTTTGTTTGAACAACAGGCATTAATTGTCGTGTCTTATTGTTTAATTTTTGCAGGGATTTTGGATAGCAGCCATTTACTCAGATCATCGGCCGCTTTGTCGTTATCGAAACCCATGGTTGCTGGGAGCCGCCCGTTGGTATACTCGTTATACAACCAGGGATCGCCAACAGCAATCACTGTGCCCGCGCCATATTTGGCCGTGCCAATAATCACCTGTGCGCTATCCGTTAATAGCGGTGTTGCCGGAGGTGATAATTTAAGTGTAGCGATATCCTTCAGATAGATCTTTTTTGCTGTTCTGAACACAGGATCATTTGCAGGAACGGTTATAGCTCCCATTTCAAACTGGGTACCAATTACATGCTTGTATAAATCATCATTAAAATGAATCCCGAATTTTTCGGCCAGTTTGTTGAGATGCGGTAATTCGGCGTTTGCACTGTCATTTGCCATTAATACCAATACCCCTCCGCGCTTAACCCAATCGGTAATTGCTTTAATATGTCTGGCTTCGATATAATTGGGGTTAGCCGTTTCCTTTTTAGTGTCGGGATCAACTATTATATAAATATCTGTCCCGCTTAAATTTTGAGTATTGGGTTCACTTTCAAGGCTTTTAAGGTTAGCGCCATTCTTTTTAAAAACGTCTCCCCATATAGAGTAACCACTGCTCCTCAGGTCTTCCCAGGTATAGTGATACCGCTCCAGAGTACCTGCTGAACTTTTACGGTATTCATTATTAAAAAAACAATCTAAAGTAACGGTCTTACCCTGTGCCATCACAAAAGGTGATGCCAGTAAATTAATTACCAGTAGTATAATGTAACCTTTAATCTTTCTCATATTAATTTGTATCAGCTTGTATGTTGTAATCCTATTATTGAATGTTAAACCTCGCCAGGTATCCGCCGCCCACACCTAAACTTAATGACACTACATCGTCGGGCTTTACGACTGAACTTCCTGTTTTCAATGCTGATGTATTCTCCGGATCATCATGAATATCAATGCATTTAGCAGGCGAGTTGAGGAAGCTAAGCGGTATTTTTATGTTTTTGGGCTGAGTTCCATTCATTACGGCTAAAAACCAGGTATTACCTTTTCGCCGGGCAAAAACAGCCAGCTCACCAATGGCAGAAGGAGGCAGCACAATTGTTTCATCCCAGGTTGAGGGGATGCTTTTGATAATATCAACTCCGGGATTTGCCAGCAGATTTTTAGGACTGGCGGCATAGGTCAATACAGGAGCACTTAAAATAACCGCGCTGGCTATCTGATTAGCCCATGTGGTGTTTTTACGGCGCTCACCAAAATGTACCGGTGTATATTCTGCCGGGCCAGCTAAAAAACGGGTGAATGGCAGCGTTGTGCTGTGTGTTGCCCTATCTTCAAGCTTGCTGGATTCCATGCCTTTAACCGCTTCACGGGTAAGCTCGTTAGGCCAGGTACGCGACTGGCCCGTAGGCTTATTTGATCCGTGAAAGTCAACCAGTAAATGCAGCTGTGCGGTCTCGGCTAAAATTGCCAGGTATAAATCTACCGTCTCTTTTGCTTCATTATCAAAAAAGTCGATTTTTAAACCCGCTATACCCAGATCATGGCAACGCTTAAACCGGGCGTGCCTGATACTTGAGTCGCGCAAATCTTTAGAGTGCATCCAAACCCAGATACTTACCCCTTTTTGCTGCGAATAATTAACAAGATCCCGGATCTCATCATCACTCCATTTTTCCCAAAAACCTTCCAGGATATTGTGCTCAAAACCCAGTTCAGCAGCCAGGCGCGAATACTCCTTCATACCGGCCACCGATTTATCAGCGGCACCATCCAAATATTGCCATACTGCCCGTCCCGGCTTTACCCACGAAGTACTGATTCCTTCAGGAAAATATCTTTTATCGGGCGGAGGGCATAAATCGTGTACGGCATCGCAATTGACCATTACATTTAAGTCGGCACCGATCATGATCACACGCCAGGGCGTAGTAATAGTTGCGCTAATTGCAGCAGGTTTTAAAACGCGTTCAATATCTTCTTTGCTATACCTTAGCTCATAAGGATGAGATATGGGATGATGATGAGCTAATTGCAATACCAATTTACTTTGCCCATTAGCCAGCAAGGCCATCCCGGAGTAGTTTTTAAGATCGGCCTCGGTAATAGAAGCATATCCTGCGTCACCGGGTAACTTAATTGTGGCCGGCGGCGCTATCCATTGACCATTTTTTACAGAATCAATCAATTTACGAGTATGCACGCCTTCGTAATGCCCGTTAAGGTCATGATACCAAATGGTACTGCCGGCCGGAATATTAAACGCTGTAGCTTCATCAGGTACACGTGTAACGCCTTTATCTCCGGGTATTATAAAACTGAAAGCTGCCGCGTCGTTAAATACCCTTACATCAAGTACAAAAGCGGTTTTGCCATGAAGCAGCTTAATTTTTGCACCGTTAAAATGATTAACAGCTGTTGAATGCGCACCATACCATGGATAGGTTTCATTTACGCCATAAGTTGTGCTTCCGGTAATAATCGCCTGACTGGTTAATGCGGTTTGATCGATACTAACCGACATGGCTGATGTATTGACAACAGGCTGATTTTTATAGGTAACCGCATAAAATATAGCTCCCTGCTTGTTGGATACTTCCATGCGGATTTGCTTATCCGGGCTGTAAATAACTACATTAGCGGCAGCAAACAAGCCTGATGAACAAGCCATCAAAGAGAGCGCTATACTTATAGCCACTCTCATTTTTTTAATAATTTTCATTGTTTACAGCTTGATTAATAGCCCGGTGTTTGTTTAAATGCTGTGTTACCCACCGCTTTGGCAATATCAATTTCTGTTTGCGGAACCGGCCAGATAGTATCCCTCAGCGGAAACGTTCGCTGTGTTGCGTTCGGGTCTTTGATGGTTGGTATAATTACCCTATCCAAAGCCCATCTTTTTAAGTCAAAATATCGTT
>NZ_DASVOB010000169.1:0-11152 GCF_036383575.1 Mucilaginibacter sp. | reverse complement strand
TTGGCATAAGCTAAATGCGAAAAGTATTTGCTCACATCGCCAGAGGCATCGCACCAGCCGCCGCGCAGATCAACTGTTTTATCGCCGCCATAAAGCTGAACGGCTGCGTCGGCCTGTAACTCGGTTGGCGTGTTGGCGCGCTGCCTGTTATAATAACTCAATACCGATGGAATGGTAATTACCGCCAGCGCATTCTCCTTAATGTCAAACCAATCAGATTGGGAATGAAAATCTTTGGTACCAATGTAAACCCTGTATTTTCCTTCCGCCTTAAATTCCGAAAAATCGGCCTGGTAAAAATATCCGTCCTTGTCCCATTCCTCTACCTTTAATGGCCCTTTTAATGGAGCAATATATACAGCATTACCCTTTGAATTTTGTAACGAAAAAAGTATCCCCTGACCAAGTTTAGTGTCGCACCGCACAACAACAGTTTTTGCGCCCCGCGCATCATATCCCACCTGGTTCATATAAAAAACAGGTTCGGCTTTGCAAAGGCCGCAAAACAGCGTGAAGAAAACAGAAAGGATAAGCTGGCAGCGATTAAACAGGTTCATGTAAATGCGGTTTATTGATGCTTGCAATTTACAGCATTTACAAACCGGCCGTTAATGATCCCGGTTAAAAAGCGTTAACCTTTACCCCTAATTCACCACTACATTGTATTTAAGCAACCCTGGCTATCTATTGAGGGCATTAAAAACAAACTATTAAATACCAACTGCTTTACCCTTTTATTTAGTTAACTTTGAAAAGTTACAAAAATTAGCCACTGTAACAGGCTGATAATTACAACGCACTATACCAGGAGATTTTACAAGCTCCTTAACCCGATAACCGAAGCCCTTGTATCCATACTATACGAGGGCTTTTGCTTTTAAAAAACGATTATGGACGAAAGAAATTATTTGATGACATGGCAAAAGTACATGCCTGTAATACGCCTGCACTTAAAAAGAAGTATGCAGGAAGAACAGCAGTTTAAGCTCAATATTACCGATTTTGAAGCGGCAGGCAGCAGAGGTAAATCCGGCTATACGTTTAGCATCAACATGGAAAACGGCAAGGTTACCAACAACATAAGTGGCTCGGCAGTGGCCCGTGATTTATACGAGCTCCTTAAAGCCGACAATGCGATCAAAGAGCTTTTAAAAGATAAGAATGTAAAAGTGAGCGTTGGCAAATCGTTCGTCCTAAGCATTAAAACCACGCACCTATCTTCTTACAGATAATAATATCCGGAAGTAATTTCAAAAAGGAAATAACCTGTTGGTTATTTCCTTTTTTTATGAGAGGTCTTTTTGCTTTTACCTGAAGAAGAAGAAGATTTTTTTGAAGACGACTTTTTAGACGACGAATGTTTTACAGATGACGAATGCTTTGATGAATGACTGCTCTTTTTAGATGACCGTCCGTGTCTTCTGCGTGGACGGTAACCCTCTTCATCAATGTTCTGATCAGCCGGTCTTTCCATTTTCCTGATCTTAGGGCCAAAATCGATAGCTTCATCATGGAAAAACTTATCAAAAGGATTGAAATAGTAAATATTAGCCGCATCATAGATCTTGATACTGGCTTTTAAACGGTTATCAAAAGCTTCTTCATCTTTAAGCTCTGGAGCAGTCCACCCGGCTTCGGCCAAACCTGCAATACGGGGAAACAACATAAAATCAAGGCGCTTTTCAGAACCGATCATTTCTGTCCAGATGTTGGCCTGCACACCTATGATCTGTTTAGATTGCAGATCCTCGTTGGTTTGCATTTGCTTTTCGGGGAAACCATAAACGCTGCCAACAGTGTTGTACACACCTTTCCATCTGCGGCCGGAGATATGATCGGCATCCTGCACAAAATCAAAATACATTGGCAGGCGAGGGCAAAGTACCACCTGATAGCCTTTTTGTAAAGCTAAATGAAGCTGGCCGGGCATGTTTTGCCGCCACCAAAAAATAATGGTTTTATCAGCAGGCAGGTTTGTGCCGGTTGCTTCGTCCCAGGCCAATACTTTATTACCCGCGTTAATAGCCGTATCAGCTATACGCTTAAAGAAATAGCGCTCCAATGCACCTACATCGGCAAAACTGTTCTTCTGCATGAATCCGGCAATTGAAGGATTAAGCGACCAGGCTTTCACACCTAAAGCCACCTCGTCACCACCTAAATGAATCATTTTTGAAGGGAACAGCGCGCTGGTTTCTTTAATGATATTACCAAGGAACTGATAGGTGCTATCAATTGAAGGGTTAAAAGTAAAATTAGGGTAGCCTTCAACACTGCCGCCGCTAAACTGCGGATAGGCTTTATTGGCGGCTGTTGCATGACCCGGCATATCAATTTCAGGGATCACAGTTATATACCTTTCGGCTGCATAAGCAATGATATCTTTGATCTGAGCCTGGGTATAATATTGAGGATCGGCCGATGAATCACTGTAGTTTCCAATTCCTCCAATCAGCGTTAGTTTTGGATATTTTTTTATCTCCAAACGCCAGCCCTGAGCATCGGTTAAATGCCAGTGAAATTTGTTCAGCTTGTAATAGGCCATCCAGTCAAGGATCTGCTTCACCTTTTCCATGCCAAAAAAATGACGCGATTCGTCAAGCATCAACCCACGCCACTGATAGCGTGGCATATCGGCTATTGTTAAGGATGTCAAGTTGATATTTTCGCCGCGGGGCTGGTCTTTGATCAATTGCAATAACGACATTATACCGTAAAATATTCCATCTTTATTTGATGAAGATATCGTGATCTCTCCCGACGATATTTTAAGCGAATATGCTCCCGGTGTTGGGTCGCCATTAGTTAATAACAGGTGGATGAGACTGCCTGCATCTTTATTATCCACAGCAAGTGTAAAACCGGCCGACTGGCTTACCTGTTTCTGAAAGTAACGGGCTATCGGCAATAGAGAAGCATCATTTACGCCAACGGTACTGTGGTTATTAAAAGTAAACTGCCCGGTGCCGTTAACAACAGACTTGGGCTGAGGAATTATATTGACATTTTGCGCCCGCACATAGCCGGAAAACAAAAGAAATACAAGTGCGATCTTAAATTTCATTTAAAAACAACTCAAATAGTTTGGGGCTGCTATGATATGAATTTTCTTTCAAAAACAGGGTAATTTGTTTGTAACAAAGTGTTTAAATCTTAAATCAAGCAGGCTACTCTTAGTAAGATCATCAACTCCTTATGAAATTACCCGCCAATGCGCTCCCATAGTTGTATACATTACTTTACAATTTTTGAGGTATGACTGTGAAGTTTAGCTATAGCAGCATGTGAAGCGCTGCGAAAATCAATGAAATTACCGCAGCGCAAAAGAACAAACCTCAAAACCACACGTTCTGATTTTATGTAAATTATTAAATTACAGCAATTTACATAAAAAACAATCATCATATTCTATGAACCAGGCTCGCATTAAAAGAGCGGGAAGGAATATTTCAGGCCTGTTATCCCGCAACAGATATTTCGTTATTACTTCAGTGGCGATTTTTGGTTTAGCTGCGTCAGCATACCTTCTTTTTTCATCCGCTAAATATAAAGTGCGGGTTGAATTATCTCTTTCCGGCGACGAATCAACAGGAAGTGCAATTAAAGACCTTCGTTCTAAAATCGCCGTACAAAAAGCCATCAGTTCATTACCATTTAATGTAAGTTATTATCGTAAGAGCACCTTCAAGGAAACAGAAATTTATGGCGATTCGTTACCCATTAAATTTATGCTTGGCAAGGGCAGCATCTATAATTCACCTACTGAAATCACTATCAATTTAATCAATGACCACGTTTGCCGGGTTGATCAAAATGATGTACTCACAGACATTTCTTTAAATCATCCGGTTAAATATGGCTCTTTGAATTATATGATAGTAAAAGGCCCTGCATTTAAACCCGTGCAATCGCCATTAACAATAAAGCTGAATACTCCGGCTGATTTAGCCGAACACTTCAGCAAAAATCTGAATACAAAAGTTTTAAGCAGTAATACTTTTGAATTGAGCTTAAATGCAGAAAATGCTCAAAAGGGACAGGATTTTTTAAACAAGCTAATTGAAATCATCAACGCTCAATATGCCGGCGAAAACTTACACGAAAAACCAGCAGCAAACAATTCCTACTTAACAAACCTGAACGATAGCATAGCCTACTATAAAACTATAGCCAACAAATACCAGGAACAGCTAAATGTGCTAAACCACATAAAAAAAGCAACGCCCACAGTTGCCACCGAAAAGCAAAAGCTAACATTAAATGTACTTGAGGCCATTAAACCTTACCTCACAAAACCCAATAATGCGTTCGTTTTAATACCCGATGGCTATGATGTTAATGACAATCATATAAAAAAACTCATACAAGATTTTAACAATGCACAGCTTGAAAAGCAAAGGCAGTTGCAGGATTCGGACGTAGCCGATGCAAGCGTATACGCTTTTACCCTGGAGATAGAACCATTAAAGAACGAACTTTTAAACGCGATAACACGCAGAGATGAGCAAATAAGGGATAGCAGCCAACCTAAATGGTCAAGGTCTGTAGGAGCTTTTGTATTATCGCAACTGAATGATTCGCTGGCCCAGGTAAACGCGCTGATCAGTAATAAGCAAAAGCAGTATAACAGGAACATAAGCAATATGAATGCCCGGAGCGCAGCTCCCTGGCTAACTGTAATACAAAAATCAGATATCAGAGAGTCTATGGTTCCTAAATCATTATTGATTTATCTCCTTGCATTATTGGCGGGTTTGCTGCTACCGGTTTTCATGCTTACACTTATTAACTACTTGTCATCGGTAAAAAGAGTAACTCTCCAAACTGGCGATCATTAATAATATAAAACTTGAAACGAAAATATTCTTATTAAAACATAACCACTGAAACCATGAAAACGAATTATTTAAAATCAGTCACATCGGCCTTAGCCGTATTGTTTTGTTTGGTGTCCTTTGCCGCTATGGCCGGTAACCCGGATGCCCCGGCCAGGAAAAAAGATGATGTTCCGAAAAAAATGTCGCCGAAAGCCCTGGCTAATCTGAAGATCAAAAACATTCAATTTGGGTTTAACAAGGCAACTATTCCAGACAACGCGCACGGCAACCTCAAAAATGTAGCCAAGCTCATGATCGATAACAACGCATCGCTTAAGCTGGGCGGCTATGCCGATAACAAGGGCGCATATGTATATAACTGGATGTTATCAAAAGCAAGGGCCGAAGCTGTAAAGGCATATCTTGTACAAAACGGTGCCGACTCATCTCGTATTGCTGCAACTGAATACGGCTATACCCATCCAATAGCATCAAACCAAACACCAACCGGTCGTCAGAAAAACAGGCGTGTTGAAATCCATTTTACAAACTAAACATTGAGCATCTGGCATAATACAAAACGGCCGATCAGGGTTTCTGATCAGCCGTTTCTGTTTTCATAGGGGTAGATAAAGATTATTTCCAGCCGCCGCCTAATGAGCGGTAAAGCTCGGCGTTGGCGCTAAGTTGTGCCATTTTTATAGAGGCAAGTTCTAATTCACCTTGTAGCACATTGCTTTGAGCAGTAATTACTTCAAGGTAGTTAGCAAGGCCATTTTTAAACAACATACTGGCATTGCTGGTAGCTTGCTGTAAAGTTTTAACACGGTTAGCTGCGATAGTTTGTTGTTCTTTTAATTTTTGCAACCTTACTAAAGCATCCGATACTTCGCCCACAGCATTCAATACCGACTGGCGGAACTGGATCACCGATTTTTCGCGATTAACTTTGGCAACCTCATACTGGGTGCGCAGTTGCTTGCGTTGCAACAAAGGCTGTGCTATGCCACCTGCAACTGTACCGAACAATGAAGCCGGAATATTAAACCAATTGCTCGATTTAAAAGAGTTTAAACCACCCTGACCGGTAATAGTTAACGATGGATAAAGCTGGGCTTTAGCAATACCTACCCTCGCGTTAGCAACGTTCAAAGCCAATTCAGAACTACGTACATCCGGCCTGCGGCTCACCATTGCTGATGGCACACCTGCCGAAAGGGTTTCAGGGAAAGTGATATCATTAAGGGTAACGCTACGCTCAATAGCATCAGGCAACCTGCCTGCTAAAATGCTTAAGCCATTTTCCTGAACGTTGATATCGCGTTCAAACTGAGGAACTAACTGTGCTGCGGCTTCTAACTGAGCCTGGGCCTGCTGAACACCTAACAGGGTTACCTGACCGGCATCGTACTGCAATTTGATGATGCGTAAAGTACTATCGTTCAGTTTTACGTTTTTCTTTGCAATATTCAACTGTTCGTCAAGCATCAGGAGATTATAATAACCTTGAGATACACTTGATACGATGTTAGTTTGAACAGCCCGTTTTGCTTCATTAGTTTGCAGGTACAGGGCTAAAGCTTCGCGGTTTTGATTGCGGATCTTACCCCAGATATCAGCCTCCCATGAAAGGGCTAAATTTGCATTATAATCTTCGATATGTTTAGTACCGATACCATATTGTTTAATGCTTAAACCATTGATACTATTGTCTGACGGACGGTTAGTGCTTGCTGTAACGTTTAAGCCTAAAGTAGGTGCGTAGTTCCATTTAACCTGTTTAAATTGCAACTCTGAGGCTTCAATGTTTTTAACCGCCACCTGCATATCGTAATTTTTAACGATGGCGCTGTCAATCAGCTTTTGAAGAGCAGCATCAGTAAAAAAGTTTTTCCATTGCAAGTCGGCAATGCTGCTGGTATCGCCGGTGGTAACCGCGTTCCTGAAGGCTTCAGGTTGCGCGTCCTTTGGCGTAGCAACATCTTTTGAAACTTTACAGCCGGCAAGCACCACCAGTGCTAAAGCCAAACTGCCTATTATATTTTTCATTGTTATATCTTTTTTAAACTATCACGGATTTAAAGGTCCGTGATAGTTTTAGTTGATGTTTGATTGATTAAGCTGAATATTCGTTTTCAAGAACTACAGCATCCTTACCATGGTCGCCGGCAGCGGCAAGCGGCTTAGGTTTGCCACTAATACGTTCCTGCAAGCCCTGGAATATCACGTATAGTACAGGTATGATAAACAAACCTAACAATACACCTGAAACCATCCCGCCTGCTGCACCAATACTGATAGAGTGGTTACCCTGTGCAGATGGGCCGGTAGCGATACTCATCGGGAATAAACCGAATACGAATGCCATAGAGGTCATGATGATTGGACGGATACGGAGCTGCGCGGCTTCAATAGCCGATTGAACAAGCCCGTGCCCTGCCTTTCGCCGTTGCACCGCAAACTCTACGATCAGGATGGCGTTCTTCGCTAACAAACCGATAAGCATGATCAGCGCTACCTGTACATAGATGTTGTTTTCGATACCGGTTAAGCCTAATACAATAAACACACCGAATAAACCTGTAGGTATTGAAAGTATTACCGCCAATGGCAGGATATAACTTTCATACTGCGCTGATAACAGGAAGTATACGAACACCAAACACAATAGGAAGATCACAGTTGACTGACCACCTGAAGCGATCTCCTCGCGGGTTTGACCTGTAAACTCATAAGCAAAGCCTTGTGGTAATTGCTCTTTAGCAGTTTCCTCTATTGCCTTGATGGCATCACCAGAGCTATAGCCTGGTTTAGGGATGGCATTGATCTCGATAGAGTTGAACAGGTTATAACGTGAAGCAGTTTCTGAACCATACACACGGGTTAATTTAACCAGGGTGTTGATCGGCACGTTTTCGCCTGATTTGTTTTTAACAAACACACGGTCAATTGCTGAAGGATCGGTCCTGTCGGCAATATCAGCCTGAACTACCACACGGTAATATTTACCGAAACGGTTAAAGTCTGATGCCTGTGCAGTACCAAAGTAAGCCTGCATTGTTGAAAGGATATCTTTCACACTTACACCTAACTGGTTTGCTTTTTCATCATCAACCTCTAATTGTAACTGAGGATAATCCGCTTTGTAAGAAGTAAAGGCAAAAGCAACCGCAGGTTTCTGCATCAGCTTAGCAATAAAGTTATTGGCAACACCGCTAAATTTATCCAGTCTGCCGTTGGTTTTATCCTGCAGCATCACGTCAAGCGCCTCAACGTTACTGAAACCAGGAACAGTTGGGAAACTGAACACGAAGAAAGTACCACCCGGAATACCTGCTAATTTGCCTCTTACTATGTTCTGGATAGCGTCGATATTTTTAACCTCGCCCCTCTCTTCAGTAGGTTTTAACAACAGGAAGATAACACCTGCAGATGGGCTACTTGACTGGGTTAAGAAGTTAAAACCAGACAACGCGGTAACAAATCGTGCAGATGGCAGTGTTTTCAACTGATCTTCAGCTTGCTTAAATGTTTTATTAGTTCCTGCTAAGGAAGTACCTGACGGAGTATTAACAGCTATGGCCACGAAGCCCTGGTCTTCTGTTGGGATAAAACCTGTCTTGGTTTTGTTTACCATATAAACTGTGGCAACAATTACTAAGGCAAGGCCGGCCATACTGATCCACTTGTTGCGGATAAGAACTTTCAAGCCTCCAACATACCTGTTGGTCATGTAATTAAAGCCACCATTAAAGCCTGCATAAAATTTTTCTACAAAGCTTTTCTTAGGAGCAGCATGACCACCTTCACTATGTTTATTCTTTAAGAATAAAGCAGCCAAAGCAGGACTTAAAGTTAAAGCGTTAACAGCTGATATAATGATAGATATAGCCATGGTTAACGCAAACTGGCGATAAAAGATACCTGTAGAGCCAGTCATGAAACTCACCGGTAAAAATACCGCCGCCATAACCAGCGTAATAGATATGATCGCACCGGTAATTTCGTGCATCGCTTCAGTAGTCGCCGCTTTAGGGGTAAGACTTGGATCATGCTCCATTTTGGCATGCACCGCCTCCACCACCACAATGGCGTCATCCACCACAATACCAATGGCGAGAACCAATGCGAACAAGGTTAACAAGTTAACCGAGAAACCGAACAGGTTCATAAAGAAGAACGTACCGATAATAGCAACCGGAACCGCTATCGCCGGGATCAATGTAGACCTGAAATCTTGCAGGAATATGAATACTACGATAAATACCAAGATAAACGCTTCCACCAATGTATGCTCAACCTGGTTGATAGACTCATCAAGGTCGGTTTTGGTACGGTAGAACTGGTTGTATTTGATACCAACAGGGAAATCTTTTGATAATTTCACCATCAGGTTATCGATAGCGATCTGGATTTCGTTGGCGTTTGAACCTGATAACTGGATAATACCAACGATAATACCGTCATGGCCGTTCAGGTTACTTACACTATTATATGAATAAGCACCCAGTTCAACGCGTGCTACGTCTTTCAAACGCAATACCGAGCCATCTGCATTAGCACGGATAGCGATATTCTGATATTCCTCTGGCTTGGTAAGTTTACCTTTATATTTAATTACGTATTCAAATGCTTCGTTGCTGCGCTCGCCAAATTTACCTGGCGCTGCTTCAAGGTTTTTGTCCTGTATAGCGGCGGTTACTTCGGCAGGTGTAACATTGTAAGCTGCCATTTGGGTTGGATTTAACCAAACGCGCATAGAGTAATCTTTAATACCACCAAAAATACTGGCAGAACCTACACCCGGGATACGTTTAATTTCCGGAACGATATTGATCTGTGCATAGTTGGCTACAAAGGTTTGATCGTATTTTTTAGGATCCTCTGAGTAAATCGCCATAGCACCAATAAAGCTGTTTTGCTGTTTGGTAGTTGTAATACCATATTGCAAAACCTCGGCAGGTAACTGGCTTGAAGCCTGAGAAACACGGTTTTGAACGTTTACCGCTGCCTGATCGGGGTTGGTGCCTTGTTTAAAGTAAACGGTGATACCTAATGTACCGTCATTACTGGCGGTAGAGGTCATATAGGTCATATTTTCCACACCGTTAATTGCTTCTTCTAATGAAGGCGTAACGGAACGTAAAATAGTTTCGGCGTTGGCGCCCGGATACACAGCAGATACCAATACTGACGGAGGGGCAATATTAGGGAACCGCTCTAAGGGCAGTTTTGTTAAACCAAGTACACCCACTATCACCAACAATATGGAGATAACAGTTGAGAGTACCGGTCTTTCTATAAATTTCTGAAACATGACTTTAAAGTTTAAGTGTATGTATTATTTCTTAACTACAGCGGCTACTTTGTCTGAAGCCTTTTGCGGCTGGATAACCATGCCTTCCTGTAGTTTATCTATGCCCTCTAACACGATCTGGTCGCCGGCTTTAATAGCCTCTTTGTCTTTAACCAGGTAATGATCGCCTGATTTACCAACTATGTCGATAGGCTGTTTTTTAACTTTGCTGCTATCGCCAACGATAAATACAAATACTTTGTCCTGCATTTCAATAGTTGAGGCTTCAGGTACGATCAAAGCATCTTTATGGCTCAGGCTTAAACGGATCTTACCGGTATTGCCTGAACGTAAAAGACCGTCAGGGTTTGAGAAATTTGCCCTTAGTGTGATAGCGCCGGTGTTTTTATCAAACTGGCCGTCAACGATGTCAATTTTACCTTGTTTAGCGTATTCGGTGTTATCAGCAAGTAATAATGATACCGATGGTACATTTTTCAGTTTATCTTTCAGGTTAGCACCAGGATATTGTTCTTTAAAGGCTACGAAATCTTTTTCGCCCAATGAAAAGTAAACGTGTACGTCATGTACATCTGATAATTGAGTAAGTGCTGCAACATCCGCTGGGCCTACCAAACTACCTTGTTTCTTTGCCAAAAGACCAATATAGCCACTAACAGGCGCTTTTATTAAAGTATAACCTAAGTTGATCTGCGCTGTAGCAACATTAGCTTTTGCCGATTCGATATTGGCTTTGGCAACTTCAGCAGCTGCTTTGGCTGTTTTCAACTGGTAGTCGGATACTACTTTGTTGGCAACAAGCGGGGTTAATTTTTCAACTTCCAGTTGTGCGTTTACCTGTGCTGCTTCGGCGGCGTGTAAGCTTGCCAATGCGTTATTTAAAGCTGCACGGTATGGTTGTTCGTTAATTTTAAATATTGGCTGACCGGCAGATACGAATGCGCCTTCGTCAACAAATACTTTATCTAAAGTGCCGCTTACCTGTGGCCTGATCTCTACATTAACAGTACCTTCAATT
>NZ_DASVOB010000168.1:0-3219 GCF_036383575.1 Mucilaginibacter sp. | reverse complement strand
ACTTCAAGTTCAACAGCCATATCACGTACCGACGGGATCTTTTGCCCGGCGGGCCATTTACCCATCAGGATCTGGTCGCTTACAAAAGCCGCTATCTGGAGGTATATCGCTTCGTTATCTTTAAATTCCATTATCGTCTTTTTTTAAGCCTGTTTCTCCTTTAGTTTGAAGTATGCGGCTATCCAAAATAGTATCACTACAACAGGCACCGCAATAAAAACCCAGGCCGATTGCTGCTCATTTAAACCGATAGAATAAAAGTTTGTACCCTCCGGAAAATTGAGGAATGCAAACGGCGTTGCCGGGTAAATTTTCCTGCCAACAATCAGTCTCAGAAATAATGTATCAGCCAGTATCAGTAATGCATAAAAAATAAAAAAGCTGAAACCTATTTTAATAAAATGCAGCTTCTCAAAACTGATGGCCCCATACATGGTAATGGAATGCAGCAGCGAAAAAATAATGATCACTAATAAAGATTTATCCTGAAAAAGGGAAAGCATTTCAGGGTGATGTCCCGGCCATTGCTTCAGGTTGAGTAATATGGATAATACCAGGTAAAAGATCCCGGTATAAACCAACATGAATATTATATATGAATAAACCCAGCCAACCATAAACTTTTCAAATTGTGAAGCAGGTAAGGTTAGTACGGGAATTGCCTTACGTTTATCGCCAAGGTCGGTAAAGATGGTGCTTGTAAATAATGGTCCTGCTATCAAAATAAGCACCCCGAATATGGCCATTTGAAAACCGGCATCTACCGGGCCGGGGATCATGTAAAATATAAACGAGCCGCCAAGCAAAAATACCCCAGCCAAAACCGCTGCCGACATAAAATAGGTGCGGTAATGCTCAACAGTGTGTTTTATAAACAGCTGCGAAAAGCGCTTTAAACTGAAGTAGTTATTCATGGAGAGTGGCTGATTTTAATGCGTTTAATAATTTGCTGCTGTTGGTTGTTGCTGCATTGAATAATAATTCAAGATCCATTTTGCCATACTTGCCGGCGGTGTTTTCTAAAATGGCGTATTTGCCCATCAATGTATCTTCTTCATAAAGCACATTCATGCCGGTAAGGTCTTTAAAAACACCGAAGAATAGTTTTTCGGTAAGCTCATCTACCGAGTTCTCAACCACTATACGATGATCATCTAAAATCAATACAGTGTCAATGAGGCTGTCCAGATCCCTAACCTGGTGGGTTGAAATAATAATACAGCGTTCATCATTTAAAACGGATGCGATCAATTTTCTGAACTGAACTTTTGAGGGGATGTCAAGCCCATTGGTGGGCTCGTCAAGTATCAGTAAGCTGGTATTGGTAGCTAAACCAAAAGCGATGATCATCTTTTTTTGTTGCCCGTACGACATTTTGGTCATCAATAGGTCGGGATCAATATCTAATATTTTCAGATAACTGTAAAAGTCGGTAATGCTGAAGGCCGGGTAGAAACCTGCGGTTCTTTCTAAAAATTGTCCTGGAGTTAGCGCCGGTACATAAACTTCTTCAGCAATAAAGTAAAGGTTTTGCAGGGTGGATACTAACCGCTTTGAGCTTTCTGTTCCGTTGATAAGGCATTTGCCTGATTGCGGAAAAGCCAGGCCTGCAATATTTTTTAGCAAGGTTGATTTGCCAGCCCCGTTTTTACCCAGCAGGCCATAAATATGCCCTGCCTTTAATGAAAGGTTTAGGTTTTTGAACAGCGGCTTTTTGCTGTTGTAGCTAAAATTCAAATTGCTTATTTGAATCATGGTTTAGTGTATTAGTGTGGTAGTACACTGCAAATGTAATTAAACATTTTTAAAATGCAAGAGGTATTTTTTTTATTGGGAGAGTTTTCATGAAAACCAATTATCCCCTTAACAGTTAATAAGATATGTCAAAGAAGAGAACCATGCCAAACGAACCAGATGAAATGCCGGTAAACCCCGAGCGGCCGGAGATTAGGCAGCCTACAGATCCGGGGGAGCCGGAAATGCCCGAGGAAGCACCCGAAAATATTCCGAATGAAATTCCTGATACGGAACCGGGTGAGCCCGAAGTGGATCCGGATGAGTTTGAAAAATAAAGGAATGATATACCGCTTATAAGCCCTTGCGCCCAATGGTTTGCGAGGGATGGCAGCGCTTTTATATTTTGCAACGCATTGATATAGCCTAAACTGCTTAAATTGCATCATGAAAATAGCTACGTATAACGTAAATGGTGTAAACGGGCGATTGCCTGTTTTGCTTCGCTGGTTAACTGAAACAGCCCCTGATGTTGCCTGTTTGCAGGAACTGAAAGCACCGCAGGAAAACTTTCCTGAGCAGGCTGTACTTGATGCCGGTTATAAAGCCATCTGGCACGGACAGAAAGGCTGGAACGGCGTTGCCATACTGGTAAAAAAAGATAAAGAAATCACGGAGGTTTGCCGGGCACTTCCCGGTGACCCTACAGATGAGCACAGCCGCTATATTGAAGCGCTTGTTGATGGTATTACCATAGGCTGCTTATACCTGCCTAACGGCAACCCGGCGCCAGGACCTAAGTTTGATTATAAATTAGGTTGGTTTGAACGATTAAAAATCCATGCAGCCGGTTTGCTTGCTGCCGATAAACCGGTTGTTTTAACCGGCGATTATAACGTTATGCCCACCGAACTTGATGCTTATAAGCCCGAGCGTTGGGTAAATGATGCCCTTTTTCGCCCCGAAACCCGCGAGGCATTTAAATCACTTGTCGAGCAGGGCTGGACTGATGCTATCCGCAAACTTTATCCTACCGAAGTGATCTACACATTCTTCGATTATTTCCGGGATGCATACGGCCGTAACGCCGGTTTACGGATCGATCACTTTTTACTGAGCCCTCATTTGGAAAAACGGCTTGTAGCTGCCGGAGTGAACAGAGATGTACGCGGCTGGGAAAAAACAAGTGATCATGCGCCTGTTTGGATTGAATTGAAAGATGCTGAATGATATTAGAAGGTGTTTGAAAATAGTATTTTAAGAGGAGCCTTGACGGACATTAAAGATGGTATGTAAAAAACGTCGTTGCGAGGTACGAAGCAATCCCCGACTTACAGAGCTGCTCTGTATAGTTTGGGATTGCTTCGTACCTTATAATGACGTGCATGTAAATCATTCATAATCAAGCTGCATTTTGGAGAGTAAGACCGAGTTTTTGAGCTTCTTTTTGCAGACGAGCAAGCTTTCTTGCCTTTTGTACTTCTG
>NZ_DASVOB010000167.1:0-4495 GCF_036383575.1 Mucilaginibacter sp. | reverse complement strand
GAAGAATTTGCACGTATAAATGAAATATTAGGGCGTGTGCCCAACTTTACTGAGCTTTCTATTTTCTCGGTTATGTGGAGCGAGCACTGCTCATATAAAAATTCAATTACATGGCTTAAAACTTTACCAAAGGATAGTCCGCGGATGCTGGCTAAGGCAGGTGAAGAAAATGCCGGTCTTGTTGACCTTGGCGACGGTATTGGCTGCGCCTTTAAGATCGAATCGCACAATCACCCTTCGGCCCTTGAACCATATCAGGGTGCTGCTACAGGCGTGGGCGGTATCAACCGCGATATATTTACCATGGGTGCAAGGCCTATCGCGCAGCTTAACTCCCTGCGTTTTGGCGACTTAACACTCGACAAAACCAAATGGTTAGTTAAAGGTGTGGTTAAAGGTATCAGTCACTATGGTAACGCTTTCGGTATCCCAACCGTAGGCGGCGAATTGTTTTTTGACGATTGCTACAATGTTAACCCGCTGGTTAACGCCATGTCGGCCGGTATTGTTAAGGCCGGCGAAACCGTTTCGGCTACATCATACGGTGTGGGCAACCCGGTTTATATCGTTGGTTCGGCTACAGGTAAAGACGGGATCCACGGTGCCGCCTTTGCTTCTAAAGATATTACCGAAGATTCGGTGAACGACCTTCCTGCTGTACAGGTAGGCGATCCTTTCCAGGAAAAACTGTTGCTGGAAGCTACCCTTGAGGTAATTAAAACAGGTGCTGTTGTTGGTATGCAGGATATGGGCGCTGCCGGTATCATCTGCTCAAACTCTGAAATGAGCGCCAAAGGTGAGCACGGTATGCGTATCGACCTGGATAAAGTGCCAACCCGCCAGGACAACATGAAACCTTATGAGATCCTGCTTTCTGAATCACAGGAGCGCATGCTGATCGTAGTTCATAAAGGTCGCGAAAAAGAGGTTGAAGCTATTTTTGATAAATGGGACCTGAACTGCGCCATTATTGGTGAAGTTACCGATACCCAGCGTTTAGAATACTTTATGCACGGCGAAAAAGTTGCCGATGTACCTGCCGACGACCTTGTATTAGGAGGTGGCGCCCCGGTTTACCAACGCGAATACCGCGAGCCTGCTTACTTTGCCGAGAACCAGAAATTTAATATCGATGACGTTGCCGAGCCTGCAAACCTGGTTGAGGTTGCTGAGCACCTGGTAGGTCACCCTAATATAGCTTCAAAACGTTGGGTAACCGACCAATACGATAGCATGGTAGGTGTACAAACCATGACAGCCAATCGCTCATGCGATGCTGCCGTTGTTGCCGTTAAAGACACCGACAAAGCCATCGTATTAACTACCGACTGTAACTCACGCTACGTTTACGCCGATCCTTATAAAGGTACCGCCATTGCCGTTGCCGAAGCTGCACGTAACATTACCTGCGCCGGTGGCGAGCCTGTGGCTATTACCAACTGCTTAAACTTTGGCAACCCTTATATTCCTGAAGTTTACTGGCAGTTTGTAAGTGCTATTAGAGGTATGGGTGATGCCTGCCGCAAGTTTGAAACCCCTGTTACCGGTGGTAACGTGAGCTTCTACAACCAGTCGGCAGATGGTGGTTCGGTGTTCCCTACGCCAACTATTGGTATGCTGGGTGTGATGGATGATGTTGATAACATCATGACTGCCGATTTTAAACAACCCGGCGACCAGATCTATCTGATCGGTGAATCGGTTAATGATATCGCTTCATCACAATACCTTGCTTCATGGCATAAAATCACCAAAGCGCCTGCGCCGTTTTTCGATATCGACAAAGAGTACGATATGCAGCAAACCGTTAAAGAACTGATCAAACACAGAGTGATTGAATCGGCCCACGACGTTGCTGATGGTGGTTTATACATTGCCCTGTTAGAGTCATCAATGCCTAACGGTCTTGGTTTTGATATCGCATCTGATGATAGTATCCGTAAAGATGCTTTCCTGTTTGGCGAAGCACAGGGCAGGGTAGTGGTAAGTGTTGCTCCTGAAGAAGAAGAGCGTTTTGTTGAGGTGATGGCTACCAGCGAGGTTGAGTTTACCCTGTTGGGTACGGTAACCAACGGCGCTTTAACTGTCGATGAAGAAGCTTTTGGGCATGTTACTGATCTGAAAATGGTTCACGATAATATCCTTCACGGTATTTTAGGAGAATAATGTTAAAATTAAACAGGGTACATCATATAGCTATCATCTGTTCGGATTACGCAAGGTCCAAACAGTTTTATACCGAGGTACTCGGCTTAAAAATAGTTCGCGAAGTTTATCGTGAACAACGACAATCATACAAGCTTGATCTGGCATTGGGCGACCTCTACCAGATCGAGCTTTTTTCTTTTCCCGCCCCCCCTGCAAGGCCATCCCGGCCTGAAGCTGTAGGTTTGCGTCATTTAGCTTTTGAGGTTGATGATTTGGATGAGGCCGTAGCACATATAGCTTCTTTCGGTGTGGAGATAGAGCCGATTCGTGTAGACGAATGCACGGATAAACGCTTCACCTTTTTTGCAGATCCGGATGGTTTACCGCTGGAGTTGTACGAGGTTTGATTTGCGTCATGCCGAATTTATTTCGGCACCCCACGGGACAGGTCTGTTTCGTTTTTAGATAACTTTTGTTGTTATTAACAATCATTCGCCCGCTCAATCGCCGCGGGTTGGCTTTGTTCTTTTTCTTGATAAAAAGAACCAAAAATCAAGTCAGCAGGGAGGCTTCTTTGCGCTCGGCCGCCGCTGTGCCCATTGCTCCGGCCTTTACCCTGCAAAGCGGGCAGAACCACGGGCTGCAATTATTTTGCCCAGCCACACTTTACCAATGCTTCTGCAAAAACTTGCTATGCCCTTGCAACCGCACAGGCCACCATTGTTCTGCCCGCTTTCGCCCGAAGCTTACCTGCTGACGGGGAGGGGAAGAGACAAGATTTTGAGAAGCAAGAAACAAAAAAAGAAATTAAAGTTCAATAAGAGGGCAAACGTTTTTATAATTCCCAAATCAAAAGCGGGTAAAGGCCTGACAGAAAAGCGGGCCAGGGGGTATGGCCTGTGGGGGGAAGCTTTTTTCTGTCTTGGGTTTTTGGTTACTTTTGGGCCAAGCCAAAAGTAACAGCCTTTCCCGCGGCGAATGAGCGGGCCAATGTTAGTTATATGGTCGATATATATTTGCAATCCCAATCAATCAACGAATAAAACATAACTTCGCCCTCATGTTCCGTTTCAAACAATTCAGCGTTGATCAAACCGGTTGTGCTATGAAAATCAATACCGATGGAGTATTGCTCGGCGCTATGGCCGGCGATGCAGAACCGTTGAACATACTGGATATAGGTACCGGAACAGGCGTAATAGCCTTGATGCTGGCGCAACGATTTACCAACGCAGTTATTGATGCAGTTGAAATTGACGAACAAGCTGCAGCAACGGCAAAAAACAATTTCAACAATTCGCCATTTAAAAACAGGTTATCACTTTATGCAAAAGGGTTTGAACAATTTTTTGAAGATCATCCTGAAAAGAGATATGACCTCATAGTATCAAATCCCCCGTTTTACATTAACTCGCTGCAATCGCCTGGAGCAAAGACCAATCTGGCTAAACATGCTGCTGATGGCTTTTTTGAAAAGCTGATATCGATAGTCGCAACGCAGCTTACCGAGCAGGGTATTTGCTGGCTGATACTGCCTGTAGATACTTCGGCACTGGTGAAAAAACTCGCCTTACAAAGCGGACTTTATCTGCAAAAAACAATCAGCATTCACTCCTTTAAGGATGATGCAGCGCACCGGGAAATTCTTGCTTTTGAAAAAAACAACACGCAGGCGATAGCCTATAAATTTGTAATCTACAGCGAACCAAAAGTATATACCGATATGTACAGGGACGTGCTAAAAGATTTCCTAACGATATTTTAGCCCGCCTCGAATCTTAATTCTTGGCTCTTAACTCTTGACTAATTAAATTCTAACTTTGCTCCATGACCCGCATAGGCCTTATTTCCGATACCCACAGCTACCTTGACGATGCCGTTTTTAAACATTTTGAAAACTGCGACGAGATCTGGCATGCGGGTGATTTCGGTACTATTGAACTTGCCGACAAGCTTGCCGATTTCAAGCCCTTAAAAGGTGTATATGGCAATATCGACGATAAAGATGTACGAAGTGTTTACCCCGAACATTTACGCTTTAAATGCGAAGATGTAGATGTTTGGATGACCCATATTGACGGTTATCCCGGCAGGTACAGCCAAAATATCAAGGCTGAAATTTATAGTAATCCGCCAAAGTTGTTCATCACGGGTCATTCGCACATATTAAAAGTGATGTTTGATAAAAAGATCAATTGTTTGCATATGAACCCCGGCGCGGCAGGCAAGCAGGGCTGGCATAAGGTGCGTACCCTGTTAAGGTTTAATGTCGATGGCGATAAGCTTCAGGATTTACAGGTTATTGAACTGGCTGGGTAAAATACCTGTTGTTTGGTCGAATAAGTAT
>NZ_DASVOB010000166.1:0-13565 GCF_036383575.1 Mucilaginibacter sp. | reverse complement strand
TATAAGGTACTGGAAGCCGGCAACGGTAATGATGCCGAAGCCATGATATTGGCCGAACAGCCTGATATTGTACTGCTGGATTGGATGCTGCCCGGTAAGCCCGGCTCAGAAGTTTGCGCAAATATCCGCGAAAAAGGTTTTGACAGCCTCATTATCATGATGACTGCTAAAGCCCAGGACGTTGATAAAATAGAGGCTTATAACTTTGGGGTATCTGATTATATCACCAAGCCTTATAATATGGATGTGCTGGTAGCCATGATCGAAAATAAGATCAAATTTTCCCTCAACAGCGAAAAGCCCGAATCATACCGTTTTGCCAACATGGAGCACCTGCCCAACACGCATTTGCTTATCCGTGATGGCCGTAAAATAGAGCTTACTATCCTCGAAAACAGGATCCTGCTATACTTCCTCAAAAACAAAAACAAGGTTATAAACCGCGAAGAACTGATGATGGAAGTTTGGGGCTATAACGCCGATGTAAATACCCGCACACTGGATATGCACATCGTTCGTCTTCGTAAAAAAATAGAAACCAATGCCGATTCGCCGCAATATTTACAAACCGTAAGGGGGATTGGGTATAAGTTTGTTTATAACCAGTAGTTTCAGTTTGCAGTTTTAAGTGGGCAGTTTGCAATTCTGCAAATAGGCTTTTAAAAATATGTCATTGCGAGCGAAGCGTGGCAATCTCGTAGCCAATGCATGTCCAACCTGTATAGCTACGAGATTGCCACGTCGCTCCTCGCTCAATCCTGGGCTGCTCCTCGCAATGACATGTTTATGATGATCGCTTCTCATACACCCTTGCTACAATAAAATCCCCGAAAAAGGTTTTATCCTCAATCACATCATACCCAGCAGTATTAAAGCGTTTTTCAATTGCTGGCAGCTTGCTGGCTTCTATCCCGCAAAGTAGCCTGAAAAAAATAAACATGCTTTTAAGCAGTATATTTTGCCACCAGCGGCCGGTAAGCTGAAAATCGGCATTGAGCCAAAGGCCACCGGGCTTTAACAGGTTATGCAAATGATTAAAAACGATATCAACCGTTTCATCCAAAAAATTATCGAATAAAAATGGTGTGATTACGACGTCAAACCCATTGGGAAGCTTAACGTTTTCAACAGCCTCATTAACAAATGTAACCTGGTTTTGGCCGGTTTGTCTTTTTTGCGAGAGAGCCGTCATATTAGCCGAGATTTCCACATAAGTAATGTTTAATCCTGCCGGGTGTATTTTGGCAAGCTCATCCAGGATCCAGCCTGTTCCGCCACCGACTATAAGTACTTTGCTATTTGCCGGGACAAAGTTTAACAAATACACCTGTGAGTTTACCAGCGCCCTGCCATATACCAATCTTGAAAGCCGATCATAAAACCATGCAGAGTTGTTATAATTGGCAGCCATGGTTTAATGGAAAAAGTATTTAAGAGCATTAAAGACTACAATAATCACGTACTGTAAAATCAGTACGCCATCCATATAAAAAAAGTAATAATACTCGTCTTTTTCCCAGGCCGACCTAAAGATGAGCCAGCCGGTGAGGATCATGGTAAGTGTAAGCGCAAAAAAATCAAGGCTGAACCCATTTTGCCTGAACAGGAACAATAGCACAATGTAACCTGCAAGCAGTACCTGGCAAAATAGGTACGCATTTTTTTCGCCCCAAACTACGGGAATGGTTTTGAGCCCCATTTTACGGTCGTCAAACAAATCACGGATATCAAAAGGGATTGTTAGTGCACCTATGAATAGAAAACGTTTGGCGATGAGTATAGTGGTATCGCGCATGGAAATATCAGTCAGGTGCTGGTGCATCGATTCCAATACCGGAAACAACACACAGCTCATTGTCCATACCAGTGTGATCAAAAAAGGCTTTAAGCCGGGGATGTTCCGCAAGCCAAATTTATGTTCACCAACGGTGAACAGCGGCAGACCGTAGCCAAAAGAAAGGATACTGAGAAATATGAGCAGGATCTTTGACTCGGTAGTGATGATAAAGAACAACGGGATCAGCGACAGCAACGAAACGATGGTAAAGGTTACCATCAACCTGTAATGTGCAAAAAACCAGCGTACTCTCTTATACGGTGATCTTTGGGGTTTGGCGGGTCGGGTGATCAGGATACAAAAATTGTAAATACCCAGCGTTGAGGTAAACAATAAACCCAAAACAGGAAATACCGGTTTCGATCCTATTAAATGAAAGGTTAACAGGGCCTGTGCTACGGCACAAAGCGACATGAAAATATTACTAAAAAGCAGAAAATCTAATACAGATTGTAGTAATTTCTTCATCGGTAATAATTGCCAGCCTGTACCTGATCATCTAAGAAATAGGTTGCGAAGGATCGATGCCGGCTTTTAATGTAAATATCGTAATCTCCGGCAATATTCCAACTCTGCCGGTTAAACCAACAAAGCCAAAGCCTACATTTACATATAATTGTTGCTTGTTTTCCTGGTAATGGCCGGCCCACTCGTTATAAACATAGGTAACAGGGCTGTATTGGAAATGCTCGGTACGTATGCCAAACTGCATGCCGTGGGTATGCCCGGCAAACATGGCATCAATTTGAGGGTATTTAGGTAATACCTCGGCCCGCCAGTGCGATGGATCATGCGACAGCAGGAGTTTTACCGGCAGGTCATCGGTATTTTTTACCGCAAGGTCCATACGGCCATATTTGGGAAAGCGGCTGTATTCGCTCCAGTTTTCAATACCTAAGAGCCCTATTTCCTCACCATCTATTTTAAGTCGACGGTTTTCGTTACGAAGCAGGTCCCAGCCCATGTTTTTGTGGGTAGCTATCAGGTCGTCATGGTTTTTCTTTTTATTTGCCAGGGAATCCCAATCGCCATAGTCACCATAATCATGGTTGCCCAGTGTTGAAAAAACACCGAGTGGCGCCTTTACCTTGCTGAAAATATCCTGGTAATCGGTCATTTCTGAAGCTTCGCCGTTAACCAGGTCACCGGTAAAAAATATCAGGTCTGTTTTTTCTTTCAACAGCATTTCAACACCGCCAAGCACTGCCTTTTTATTATAAAAGCTGCCCGAATGAATATCCGAGATCTGCCCTATCCTTAAGCCGTCAAATGCTTTTGGCAAATTAGGCAGGTACATGGTTTGATACAGCACATGATAATCATACGAGCCTTTTGGCATAGCCGTTTTAATAGCAGCTAAAGGCACAGCAGCAGCCAGCAAACCTGCTTTTAACAGGAACTCCGAACGGGGGATGGCATCTATGTTAGTGGCAGGAGCAGTTTGATTGAGAGAAGCAGGAGCCGTTGTAGTAGTTAGAATGGGAGTATTAGCTACAGCGTTTTTCTTTTTCAGTACAACCTTCCGCCTGATATCATCGGCAAAAATGAACAGTATGAAAGTGAATTTACAGATGAGCAGGATAAATGCAATCAGCAAGCAGGCTGCACGTACACCGGTTCCGGCAATCGTGATATAAGCGCCAGTTAAAAGAGCGGCAACCGTAAGGAATGAGCTTGCCCAATAAAAAATGGCGAATGCTTTTGATTGAAGCAGTCGCCATTTTTTGAATGCGCCGCGGATGCCCTGTAAAACATACCGGTCAACCAGCAGCTCAATTATGATCCAGAATAAAATACTCAGCGCTTTTAGTATCATGTTAGCGCCGGTATTTAGTATCTGTCGTCGTCAATATCAAGGTCGTCGTCATCGGGCTGCAAGTTAAACAAACTGTTAAACATATCCGAAAACGCGAAGCCATTATCAAGGAAACCTTTATTCAGTTGTGAAAACTCCGACAGGCCATGAAGTACAAATTCCATCAGCAGCAATTGCTGACTTTCGCCTAAGCGCGGGTGGATCTTTTTAACAAGGTCTTTCAAACCTGCTACTTCTTCTAATGCTTTTTTATACTCCTGCATTGGCATATCATCAACCAACGCTACGTTATTGCCATCGCCAAACCAGTTGATAATAGCGGCATATGGATTAGGTGCTTTTGCTTTCTTCGCCTTTTCCGGGTCGGGGAAAAATGATAGCAACAAGCTTTTGATCGCTTTACCTATCAGGATGTTGGCCACTTTGCCAGGCCCTTCCAGCTCGCCTTCATAAACCAGCTCAATTTTACCGGTGATGGCAGGTATCACACCTAAAAAGTCGGTAATGCGCACGAAAGTTGTTTTTTCATGGTTGATGATCATCCTGCGCTCGGCATTACTGATCAGGTTTTCATAAGCCGAAATAGTTAAACGTGCCGATACGCCCGATTTTTTGTCGATATACTCAGAGTTACGGGCTTCAAAGGCAATTTGCTCAACCAGGTTCTTTACTAAACCATCGGCTTCGATTGCTATCCGTTGATCATCAGTAAGGGATGCTTCCTGCTGGGTGATCTTGCGTGAAATTTCAACCGAACGTGGGTAATGTGTCAGGATCTGGCTCTCGATACGGTCTTTTAGCGGTGTAACTATCGAACCACGGTTGGTATAATCCTCGGGGTTGGCTGTAAACACAAACTGGATATCCAAAGGTAAGCGCAGTTTAAAACCGCGGATTTGGATATCTTTTTCCTGAAGAATGTTGAACAGCGATACCTGGATCCGGGCCTGCAGATCGGGCAGCTCATTGATAACGAAAATGCCGCGGTGTGCACGGGGGATCAATCCGAAGTGGATCACACGTTCGTCCGAATAGGTTAACTTTAAAGTAGCTGCCTTAATAGGGTCAACATCGCCAATTAAATCGGCAACGGTAACATCAGGAGTAGCCAGCTTTTCGGTATAACGTTCAGAGCGGTGGATCCAGCCGATAGGGGTATCATCGCCTTTTTCGGTTATGATGCTATGGCCGTACCATGAGATAGGATTGTACGGATCATCAAACAATTCTGATCCTTCAATGTATGGAATATACTCGTCAAGCAGGTTAACCAGCAAACGGGCAATACGGGTTTTAGCCTGGCCGCGTAAACCTAACAGTAATATATTATGTCGCGACAGGATAGCAGTTTGCAGGTCGGGGATAACAGTATCTTCAAAACCGATGATGCCTTCAAAACCACCTTCGCGTTTTTTAAGCTGTTCAATCAGGTTAGCACGTAATTCATCTTTAACCGAACGGCTTTTGTAGCCTGTTTGCTTCAACTGGCCGAGGGTTTTTATATCTAATAATTTACTCATTCGTTTGTTATGGTTTCACCGATGAAGATTGATTTCACCGATTTTTTTATTTGTTGGGATTCCACGAATTATTTTGTGATTTCACCGATTTTTAACTAACCTCTAATCTCCAACCACTAATCTCTACCTTACAGTCTTTCTCCTGTTTCTGATGTAATCCTCAAAAATGTATTCACCAAGACCGTTCAGGGAGCTGTAAAATGCTTTGCCTCCGTTTGTTTCTGTGAATTTACGCACAAATTGCTGCAGGTAAGGGTCTTTTGCTATCATGAATGTGGTGATAGGTATTTTTAGCCGTTTACATTGGGCAGCCATGTTAAGGGTTTTGTTAACCACCTTTCTGTCCAACCCAATGCTGTTTTTATAATACCTGGTACCTTCCTTTAAACAGGTTGGCTTGCCATCGGTGATCATGAAAATTTGCTTGTTATGCGTTTTACGCCTACGGAGTAAGTCGGTAGCCAGTTCCAAACCCGCATAGGTATTGGTATGATAAGGGCCAACCTGTAAGTAGGGTAAATCTTGCAGGGTTATTGGCCATGCATCGTTGCCGAAAACAACAATATCCAGCGTATCCTTAGGGTATTTGGTGCGGATAAGTTCGGCGAGGGCCATAGCTACTTTTTTGGCCGGGGTAATCCTGTCTTCGCCGTAAAGGATCATGGAGTGCGAAATATCGATCATGAGCACGGTTGAAGTAAGGGTTTTGTAATCCATTTCCTCTACTTCAAGATCGCGTTCGGTCATCATAAAATCGCCGATGCCATGGTTAACCTGTGCGTTGTGGATAGACTGGGTCATATCTATCTGATCCAGACTGTCACCAAACTCAAATTCGCGGCGTTCGGCGTTTTTTTCATCACCCTGGCCCGATTGCGGAGAGCGGTGATTGCCTTTGCCCGATTTTTTTAGTTTGCCAAAGATCTCTTCAAGGGCCGACTGCCTGATGCTTTGCTCTGTTTTGGCTGTGATCTTAAACTCGCCATTCTGATTATCCTCATCCAGATAGCCTTTTTGTTTCAGCTCATCGATGAAATCGCCCATACCATAGTCATCGTTGGTGAGGTTGTATTGTTTATCGAGTTCGTTAAGCCAGGCTAAAGCTTCGCCGGCATCGCCCGATGTATAGTTGAGCAACTCGAGGAATAATTTCAGTAATTCGTCAAATCCGCCTTTAGGGATTTGATTGGGCTTAAATTTGGAAAATCCAAAACCGCGCATATTTTGTCCTTTCTGTACATAAAGGAACGGAATATTTTTATGAAAAGTTTCGCTATGAGAGTGATAAAGTAAATTGTTAGGTAAGTATGACAATTAAAGGGAGACACTTTGATGTGTTCTGCGTCACGTCATTGCGAGGCACGAAGCAAACCCCAACTTTACAGGGAGACCTGCTTAGCCGCTCTGCTTCTTGGGGATTGCTTCGTGCCTCGCAATGACGCTGGTAGTGTTAGGATACTAAATGTATGCCAAGCTGTTCAATAGTTCAGCCGGATATACCGGGTTTGCGCCGCGCTGGCTGGCTACGTATGAGCCTACCGAACAGGCTTTATCAACCACTTGTTGCATAGGTTTGCCAGAAAGTAAGCCGGCTACAAAGGTTGCCAGGAAAGCGTCACCGGCACCTACGGTGTCGGCTACCTTTACAGGGCAGCCGGGGCTGTCATAAAATTCATGATCATGCCATACTAATGCGCCATGCTCCCCGCGGGTTACGCAAATGGTTTGACTATGATATTTTGAACGAAATTCACCAATTTGATCACGAAGAGAAGCACTGCTGCCTCCGATGAGCAGATTAGCCTCTTCCTCATTCATTTTCACAACATCGGCACGGGCTACTAATGTTTCAATAGTTGATAATGTATAATGCGGCGGACGAAGGTTTACGTCAAACACTTTCAACGCCGGGGTTTCATCCAGCAAGTTTAATAATGTTTCGCGGGTGGTGGTTGTGCGGCAGGCTAAACTGCCAAATACAATGACTTTTACAGCCTGCGCCGCTTTAGTGAGTGCAGCCGAGGGCTGTATATTGTCCCAGGAAACGGGCTGGGGAATAATATAAGTAGCGGTGTTGGTTTCATCAAGCTGCACGGTAACCTCGCAGGTTGGAAATTCATCGTCCTGCTGGATCAGGTCTGAATACAGATCGTTGGTTTTTAAAAAGCCTATCAGCGCATCGCCAGAGCTATCCATTCCTACCGAACTCGCGAAAGTAGTTTTTACACCTTGCTGTACCAGATGCCGGGCTACATTCATAGGTGCGCCTCCGGCCTTTTTTCCGTCGCCAAAAGCATCCCATAAAACTTCGCCGAAGCTCAATACCTGATTTCCCATAGTTGATGTTGTTTTTAGTGTCGATGAAACCCAAATATAATGTATTAAGTTGGATTTTGTTTTTTTGTCTGAACCGGGATCATGTACATTCTTCGGACGCAAATTGAAGGAATTAAAGAATTAATGGAATATTTCCTTTTAATTCTGTTAATTCGGGCAATTCTTAAAATTCAGGTTCAGACAAAAAGCTACCTTTATTATATGAAAAGAATATTACTGAGTTTTGTGTTTATACTTGCCGCCACGTGTTGTTTCGCGCAAAACAGGCAAGCCATTCTGAAAGTGATGCACACACAGGAAGAAGCCTGGAACCGCGGCGATATTGAAAGCTTTATGCAAACCTACTGGAAATCAGACTCACTGGTTTTCGTAGGAAAAACAGCCCCCGCTTACGGCTGGCAAACAACACTTGAACACTACAAACAAACATATCCTGATAAGGCTGCTATGGGGCAGCTTACTTTCAATATTATTCAGGTAAAAGTGTTAGATGCAACCAACGCCTTTGTTTTAGGCGGATGGAAGCTGACCCGCGAAAAAGATACGCCTGGTGGCTATTTTACATTGTGGTTCAGGAAAATTAAGGGTGAGTGGAAAATAGTTTGTGACCATACTTCGTAGAGAGATTAGTTGGTTGGAGATGAGTGATTAAATAAAAAACGAGGTGTTGATTTAATACTACTGCATGAAAAGAGGTTTGGTAATTGGAAAGTTTTTGCCGCTGCACATAGGGCATATGGCTTTGATTGGTTACGCGCTTGAGCATTGTGATGAGCTTGTAGTGGTTATTGGTGCAAGCGATGATGAGCCCATTGCGGGAGATATCAGGCTTGGCTGGCTCGAAAAAACTTACGCGGATAATGAAAAGGTTAAACCTGTATTATTAAGTTACGATGAGGCCATGCTGCCGGGCATCGGCGATTCGATAGAAAACATGTCGAGACTTTGGGCCAGCTATCTTAAAAAGAAATTGCCTCCTATTGATGTGATATTTGCTTCCGAAGCTTATGGTGCCTACATGGGGCGGTTTTTAGATTGTGAAAGCGTTATTTACGAAGAGCCCTGCAAAGTTGTACCGGTGCAGGCGGCCAGGATCAGGGAGGAGCCTAATTTATACCTGCATTTTTTACCCGACGCGGTTAAGGAATATTATAAAAATCAGGCTGAATAACTCCGTTATATTTTGCCAACCCAATCCCTCTTAAAATCCGAGGGGTTTTTGCCGACTATCCTGTTGAAGAGTTTATTGAAATATGATAAGCTTTCAAAGCCTACCGCGTAACAGGTTTCGGTTACATTTTTATCCTGCATCAACAGGTTTTTGGCTACGTCGACACGGTATTGATTCACAAAATCGGTAAAGGTCATTTTGGTTTGCTTTTTAAAATACCGGCAAAAGGCTGCTGTTGTAAAATTAACTTTAGCTGCTACTACATTTACATCCGGCTTGAGGTTATAGTTGCTGCCGATATATTCATAAACAGCCCCCATTCTGATTTTATCCTTTAAAAAGAATTGCAGGTTTAGCTCATCATTGTTTAAAATGGTAAACTCATTTGAACCGGCCAGGATATTAAAGATCTCCATCAACCCCATTAATTGCTGAAACGAGCCTATCCCCGACAACTGTTTTAGTTTTTGTACGGCGAGTGTCCTCGTGTCACCATAAAAGGCAATCCCGTTTGCCGCTTTTTTAAAAAGTTGCTCAATAGCCGAAAATTCGGGCGTAATGCCTATCGCTGTTCCCATGAAATCTTCCTTTAATTGTACTACTATTTGGTGGTATTCGCTCCGGAGACGGTAATCAAAATTAAGATGGGGGAGGTTACTGCCGATAAGTACCAGATCATGCTGGGTATAGCCGGAGATATGCGAGCCAACGTGCCTGATCCCGGCATCGGCCTCCACATAAACCAATTCATATTCCGGATGATAATGCCACAGGAAAGTGTTCCTGAGCCGGGGTGAAAAGAGTTTGAACGATTTGCCCGGTTCAAAATCTACCTTCTCTAACTGGATCTTATCCATGTTGTATTGGATATTTAGTTTTATTAAAGATAGTTAATTGATCAATGTAGAGCAAATTTTGATCATTGTGCAGAATGAGCTGCCTTCGTTTCAGGTATAATTTTGAATTATAAATCAATATGAAATTATGAAGACTGAAAACGAAACCATGACAATGGCGACCGCATCTGCGAATGCCCATAAAGAGATCCCCGGCAATCCTTCTACTGCAAAATCAAGCCAGATCGGCCTGAATAAACGTGTGAACAATGAACCACTAAAAGTACTTAGCGAGGCGGACTGGCAGTTTTGGATAGAGAATGGTTATGTGATCATCAAAAACGCGGTACCTAAAGCGCAAGTTGAAAAGCTGGCCGATTACTTATGGCAATATGAAGGAAAAGATGCCAACGACATAGAAACCTGGTATAAAAAGCCCAATGCGCAAATGCAGATGAGCGAACTGAACAACACTGGTATGGTTGAGATTTATAATCAGCAGTTTATGTGGGATAATCGCCAATACCCAAAAGTTCATGCGGCTTTTGCGGATATCTGGGGCACAGAGAAACTATGGGTAACTATAGATAGGGCCAACTTGAATTTCCCGCTGCGCCCTGGCTTTGAATACAAAGGTTTTATTCATTGGGATTATGATCCCGAAACCAAACCTCAAAATGTGCAGGGCGTATTAGCCCTTGCCGATCAAACAGATGAAAATATGGGTGGTTTTCAATGTATCCCCGAACTATATCGAACATACGATACCTGGAAGCTAACCCAACCCGATGACCGTGATCACTACAAACCTGATACCACTGGCTTTGAAACGGTAAAAGTGAAACTGGAAGCCGGCGACCTGCTGATATTTAACAGTCTGCAGCCGCATGGTATCCGCCCTAATAAGAGCAATGATCAAGTGCGGATAGCCCAATACATATCTATGATGCCTGCACAGGAAGATAATGAAGAGTTAAGGCAGTGGCGTATCAACAGCTGGCAAAGCCGGGAAGCCATGCAGGGTTACGCTTTCCCCGGCGATCCGCTGGAACGAGAAAAGCAAAATCCTGTGGCTGAGCTTAGTGACTTGGGTAAAAAGCTTTTGGGGTTGGAAAGATGGTAATATATTCCGTTTAATTATTCCCGATACGCGTGTCCTCACGCGCATTTGCAAGCAAAGCAGCCGGCCGTGGGGACACGACCTCCGGGAAGAAAATAATATATTCCCGATACGCGTGTCCTCACGCGCATTTGCAGGCAAAGCAGCCGGCCGTGAAGACAGGGCCTTCGGGGGGAATCTGTAAATAAAAATAGCGATGGATAAAATCCATCGCTATTCAATATCATGACTTAAGCCTTCCGACTTAAAAAGGTTTTCCCGCGGCCAACTCTCTGTTTGCCCATTTAACAGCGAGGCCTTCACGGTATTTGGCATATTTGCCTTTGAACATCATTTTTAGCGCGCTGTCTACACCTCCTTTAACGGCCAGGTTGTACAGGCTTGCTGCTTTACGGCTTATACTTGCGTCCCAGGCACGCAGGCTTAGAGAGTATGATCCATCAATATATTTCATCCAATGCCAGTAGCCGGTAGGCATAAACAGGGTATCACCATGTTCAAGGAAAACCTCAATGCCTTCTACGCCGTCAAGCGCCGGGAATTTTTTAACATCGGGGTTTAATACATCATAATCCTCCAGAGCATAGGTAGCATTGGGGATACAGTAAAGGCGGCGTTTCCACTTATTTTCGAACAGGATCACATGTTTGCGGCCACCAAAATGGGTGTGGAAAATATGCGGAAGGTCGATATCGTAATGTAAAAATGTAACCGAGTTTGAACCGCCAAAAAACATGGCTGGCATGCTCTCTAAAAAGCCACCCATCAGGTCTTTGGGTAATACAATATCATCCAAAAGCTGTGGGGCTTGTTTAAATATATTAAAGAAAAAGATCCTTAATTCGGTTGGTTTACTGCGGATAAGGTCGATATACTCATCAAAAGGCATTTCGGTTGCCGATGAATTGATAGGTTTTGACGGATCGGCCTTTGAGTTATCATACAGTGGCACTACTTTGTTGCCAACAACCTGTTTTAAATATTCTGGTGTCCATTTTTCGCGGGCTGGCCAGCTTTTAGTAAGCCCTTTGATAACCAGCGGTCGACGAGGGTCTAAATAATTCTTCTTAAAGTCTTCGGGAGAAATATTTTCAACCGTATCGATCGGGTTAAGAATGAAGCACATATATAGTTTTATTACTTTAGGGGAGTTACGCCAATTTTAAAATAAAGTTACAGTATTGTTTCTTACTTATTTAAAAGCATTCAAAATAACGAAATAAACCCCAAAGTAGTATAACTATATCGCAATATTATGACCTGCTGGCAGCAAGTGCGTTGCTAATGCGTTCAATAGCCTGGCTCTGCTTCCAGTCTGTATAATTGTTTTGTAAGTGAATTTCTATTAAGTGTCAAGCTTGCGGTACAGATAACAGCAACCCGCGCACTACTTACTGCCAACCGGATCAATTTGGCATCAGCACAGCATTCACCACATGGATAAGGCCGTTGCTTTGTGCAACATCGGTAATGGTGATCCATGATTTGCCGCCTTTTTCATCAACAAGGTACAACTTTGCGCCCTGCGACATTACGGTAATAGTGCCTCCGCTTAAAGTATTCAACTCGGTTTTGCCTTTGCCTTCTTTCACCTTAGTTAACAAATCGGCCGAGCTCAGTTTACCGGGGATAACATGATAAGTTAAAGTTTTGATCAGGTTTGCTTTATTGGCCGGTTTTAACAGGTTATCAACAGCACCCGCAGGTAATTTGGCAAATGCCTCATTTGTTGGTGCAAATACAGTATAAGGCCCTGCACCTGATAGTGTTGGCGCCAGGCCGGCTGCTTTTACAGCGGCTACAAGTGTAGTATGATCTTTTGAACCCGATGCGTTTTGTACAATGTTTTTAGCCGGCGACATAACCGCGCCACCAACTGTTTTTTGGGCATAAGCTTTTGGAGCAGCGGCAAAAGTCAGTAATGCAAAAGCCGCGATGATTAGTTCTTTCATAATTTATAATAGTCAGGATAAAGTATCATTTAAAGATACGATTAGTAAAGCTAAACAGATCTAACGATCATTTTGCTTTGTAACAATGTATTGACTGTTACCGGGCGAATAGGTTTAAAAGAATAAACCAGCCGCTATATTATCAGCATACAGTTTACCTGTTGCACTAAGATAAATAACATTATCCATTTGAAGGATCCATTCCCTGTCGAAATATTCGGCGGCAGCTTTTAATACTTCGTCGGATGCCCCTTTGGCTATCTGGTTAAGTTTCGCCAGATCAAGGCCCCAAATGGTACGCAAGGAGGTCATGATATATTCGTTCAGACGGTTCTCTTCGGTTAATTCTTCGGTTTCGGCCTGTAGTTTTCCGGTTTCGAGTGCCTGCATGTATTTGGCGTTATTGGCTACGTTCCATTGCCGGGTATCACCATTATAAGAGTGCGCCGATGGGCCGATGCCTAAATATTTTACGCCTTTCCAATAATTGGAGTTGTGGCGCGAATACTGCCCGGGCTTACAAAAATTGGAGATCTCATAGTGTTCAAAGCCATGTGCTTGCATGGCGTCCATCAATACCATGAATTGTTCGGCACTTTGATGCTCGTTCATGGGGGGGTGCTTTTTTTTATTGATGAAAGCCGCCAGCGCAGTTTGCGGTTCAACCGTCATGGAATAGGTAGATACATGCGGAACGTTAAGCTCAAACACCTTATCCAGGTTTTGCTTCCATTTGGTATCGCTGAGCATGGGGTAACCGTAAATCAGGTCTACCGTGATGTTTTCAAAACCGGAGTCCTGGGCGCGTTTTACTGATGATTCTGCTTCCTGCCCGCGGTGTACACGGTTCATCCAAACCAGGTCCTCATCAAAAAACGACTGAATCCCTATGCTGAAGCGGTTAACGGGTGTTTGTTTCAAAGCTTTGAGTTTATCCGGTTTCAGATCATCGGGATTAGCTTCCAAAGTTATTTCG
>NZ_DASVOB010000165.1:0-15943 GCF_036383575.1 Mucilaginibacter sp. | reverse complement strand
ATCCTGAACAAAGTAACAGAACAGGCCGGGCCGGGATTTTACCAGGCAGTTTTCAGTAACCACATTGCAGCCAAAATAGCTGTTTACCAAAACTCGGGTGTTGAAAGCTATAGTTTCCCGCAAGGCAAAAAAGGATTTTTTATTGATTTGGGCCATACACTTGCCAACCGTTTTGTTGCCGAAGAGCATGAACTCGGTAACAATGAAATAACCGGCTGGATCGACTCCAGAACCACTTGCAACGTGGGTACTTACCGGGTTTATTATTGTATTAAATTTAATCAGCCCGTTGCTTTTGTTCCGGGTGATGCGCATAAACTAACCACTAATATCAATTCAGACCAGGTGCAATTGAGCGTCGCTTTTTCTTCGGTTGATATCGCTCATGCCAAAGCTTCCGTTAAACCAATCGGTTTTGAGCAGATGAAGACTCAAAGCAGTGAAGGATGGAATAAAGTATTGAGCCGTATCAAGGTAAAAGGTAATCCCGAACGTGAAAAGCTTTTTTATTCGATGCTTTACCGTACGGTGCAGTCGCCTTATGTGGTTTCTGAAACAGACGGCAGTTACAGGGCGACGGATGGCAGTCTGCAAACTACCAAAGACAGCATTTATAACGGCTGGGCTATCTGGGATAATTACCGCACCCAATTACCATTGTTATCTATTTTATACCCGGATAAGTATAAGTCGATGACTACCTCCATAGCTAACCTTTACCGCTTTGGTAAAAAGGATTATGCCACAAAACATGAGCCTTCAAACACTGTGCGTACCGAACATGCTATTGTAGTATTGCTGGATGCTTACCGTAAAGGTTATAAGGTAGATTTTGCGGGTATTTTAGATTCGCTAAAAAGCGATGTTGACAAACTCGATTTTTCGCACCCGGATAAAGCCTTGGAATCGAGTTACGATACCTGGGCATTTTCACAAATTTTGAACATTGCCGGTAAAACCGAACTGGCCAGTCAATACAAGCAAAAGGCTTTGGGTTATAAAGAATACTGGAACAAGGATTTTAAGGATATCACCAAAAATGATGTAGACCGTGTTTCGGCCCGCGGGCTTTACCAAGGGACTATTTGGCAATACCGCTGGTTTGTTCCTTTTGATTTAAAAGGCCTGACTGAACTGATAGGTGGTGAAAAAGAATACATCCGCCAATTAGATCAATTTTTTGACAACGATTATTACAATCACGCCAACGAGCCGGATATCCAGGTTCCGTATATGTACAATGCTTCGATGCAACCCTGGAAATCGCAGGCGGCAGTACATAAATATGCCGCTGACACCGTGGTTCAATACTATTTTAATGATAATAGCCGGGGTATCGATCCGTTTGTTGATGTTATTTATCAGAACAAGCCCGATACCTATGTACGTACTATGGATGATGATGCCGGTGCCATGTCGGCATGGTTTGTTTTTGCAGCTACCGGGATCTCGCCAGCTTGTGTTGGCTGGCCGGTTTATTATTTAAATGTGCCGTTGTTTAAGCAGGTGCAATTTGCATGGCCGGGTGGCAAAACTTTCAACATAAGTGTGCCTAATTATGTTGAAGGCCGAAAATATATCCAGTCGATAGTGTTAAATGGCAAAAAACTTAACCGAAACTGGCTTACCCACCAGGAAATTATGCAAGGTGGATCGCTGATTATCACTGCTGCTGATAAACCTAACGAACAATTTGGGGTAGGTGAGCAGTGGGTATCGGATATTGAGATGAAGTAAGGCATGGCATAGCGAGGTACGATGCAATCCCCGATTAGTAGAGCCGCTAAGCAAGTTGCTCTGTATAGGTTGGGATTGCTTCGTATCTTACAATGTTTTTGTTTATTAGTAGTCTTGTTGAATTGTATTTTCTTGTTTGTCAGTTGGTTGTGAAGTGTGTTTAGCGTTTTTCCTTCCCTGCCTAATTGATATTATCTTTTCGTGATCTCCACACTCCTGTTTTGAAATTGCCTGTCGTAACTATTTATCCCGCTCAAAGGACTGGCAGTACCAAGAGCGGTTTTGTCTTTGATTTGTGTCCCGTTAACATGGCGACCTATCAAATAATTAACAACACTGTTTATCCTTGCCTGCGATAGTTTAACAGGAGCGTTGCTATCGTTATTCAATTCCATACGAGGTATTTCCTGTGTATTACAATGGCCTTTTAAATCTATTTGTGTGCCGGGATTAGCAATCAAATAAGTGGCTATTTCCTCAAGCTTGTTTTGCATAGCCGGCTTTACCACCGATTGGTGGGCATCAAATACTACCCTCAATGGGAAGGGACTGCTTGCTTCAACTTGTTTAAACTCAACGCGGCGGTTAAGCTCCCGGCCTTCCGCGGTTGCATTGTCGGCAATTGGGTGGGTTTCACCAAAGCCTTTTATTTTTATGTTTTGAGATGCAACTCCTGAATTAACCAGGTAAGTTTTTATTGTGTTGGCGCGATCTTGGGATAGTTTAATTTTATGCGCTGCTGTACCTTCGTCTTTCGAGGCAAAACCATCAAGTTCTATAGTTTTTCCCGACTCGCGCAAATTGGAGGCTGTAGCGTCTAAGGCCGGGTATGACGATGTACGCAAAATTGAGCTGTTAAAGTCAAACTGGATATTTGAGTAAGATGCCGCTCCTGGAAATGCTTGTGTTGTGTCATGCTCAAATAAAAAAGGACAGCCAGAACCATCAACAACTGCGCCGGAAGGTGTACCAGGGCAGTGATCAAACTGATCACTTACGCCATCTCCGTCCGAATCTTTTTTCAAGTTATTAACAGTGCTCTCTACATTGGCAATGCGACCTTTCAGCGCTTCAACTTCCTGACGTAAAGTAGCATCATACAGTTCGTTATACATCATAGCTACCGGGTTAACCCACTCTAATACCGGTTTTGATTTTGAACCTAAAGTAAAGGCCAAACCAGCATAAGCATATGAGTAGTGATCTTTTGTTGGATAAGCTTGGTTACGACCGTCAAAGTTATCAGCATCAACATAAGTTTGGGTATAGCCCAAATCTAATGCAACTGCATCACTTAAACGGAATTTAACACCAGCACCTACAGGAACAACAAACTCTTTTACGTAGTGGCTGCCATCAGTTGTTGGGTTGTGGAAATGAAATTCATCAGTACCTACCCTGGTTACTTTTGGATCATAAAAAGCCATACCGGCACCACCTTTTAAGTAGAAGTTAACTGCATTTTTACGACGGATGAAGTCGATAGTAGCAATGTTAACTACAGCACTTAAGCTTGCTTGCCAAAAACGGGTATCATACGATACATAATCGCCTGTTGCAGTAGGAGCAGGATCATTTTTACCTTTAACTTTACCACCTGTAATATCTAATTGCAAAGCAAAAGAGTGCGCTAATTGTTCTTTTAAATAAAGACCAAAGCCATAGCTGATAGGATGAGCGTTAAAGTCATTGTTACGGCCACCGGTAGCAATAACAGCAGAAGTAACACCACCGTTTACGCCGATGCTAAATTTCCTGTACTGGCCTAAACCACCAAATACCTTAGCGGTTTGGGTTTCAGACGACGTTATAGTTGCCGTTGTTTTGGTTGAATCGGAAGTGTTTTGGGCATATGCTGTTCCAAAGTAAGCCAATGATAATATCGCTGTGGTCAGGTAGGTTTTTATCATGATATGCCCAGGTTGTTTTTTAGCTAAGTTATTATTTTTTTATATATTTAAAAATCTGAAAATAAGGCGTTTGTGTTTTCTTGTCACGACAAATAAATAATCTGTAGATAAAAAGATGATGAAGCATCCTTTCAGTTTCTTGAAAAGATTAAACTTTAAGAATAACAGTCTTGAGAAATTTAAACTCTTGAACCGGGCCGTTTTTATGCTGCTCATTTTAATGCTGGTTTTTTATTTTGTAAAGAGCGCTGTAAGCTACCGGTTCGATACAAAAAATGCTCAAAGTTACCTGGGTATCTTAAAACAGAATTACGTTACAAAATCAGGCGCTGCCCCCGGCGATCCCCTGATAATAAGCTGGGCGGACCTGAAAAAGTTAGATACTGCAATAAATAATCCATTAGCAAGGGCAAAATATGCTCCTGTATCGGTGAGTAATATTATTGACAGCAGCGGCCGGGATTCGGCAAAAATTACATTTCCGGAAATCGCTAACGATAGTTTTGCCGGCCTAACCGGGGTTAGCAGTGTATCATACAAATGGCTGGCTGATACCGCGAGCCACCAGGTACAGGGTTATTATGCACTTAATTTTGATCAGTTCATACTGCGTGGTGCTTTTGCCAGCGATACCCAGGTTAGCATCATTTGGGCAATTACCTGCATGTTCATGCTGTTTTTGGTGATGAACAGCATTCATTACTATGGCCATATCGTTGATCAAAAGAAAATTCAAGCCGAACAGGATAAATTAAGGAAGGATGTATTGGAAGGAACCCAGGCTTCGCCGGTTTGGGAGCTTGCGCAAATAACGCTTAATAAGTACTATCAGCGAAACCTGCTTCAAAACAATTGGATATTTTATGTAAGCGTAATTGTAATGATAGCAGGTTTTGGATTGATCATGTATGGGGTTGGCAATGCCTACGGACCTAATAACAATAAAACAGCCGAGTTTATAGCCGCCGGATCTGGTGTTATTGTGCAATTTATTGGTGCCACTTTCCTGGTGGTTTACAATTCAACCATTACACAGGCTGCCCAGTACACCACCTCACTGCAAAAACTGAGCACTATTGGTACATCAATTAAGATATTGGATAGTATCATATTAGATAATGCCAAGAAAATGGAAGGGGATATTGAGTTTATAAAAACCATCACCAATGCAAAAATAGACCTGGCCAAGTCCCTCATTGAACAATCGAAATCATAAAAGACTTAATGCGGATAAGCAGCGGATCTATTTACTCCAATATGTATTGTTTATCAAATTCAAATAACGGTATTGTTTGAAATAGGAATGATATTCTTAATCTATTGATTTTTAGCTGGTTTTTAATCAGATGTTATTGACATTTGTTTATCATATTCAATAATCTGGCTGTTTTTGTTTTTGGTTTATAATTAGCTTTGTTAGTAAAGAGGTAAGGGTATGAAAACAGTAACTGTTGAAGAATTTTATAAAAATGCTGCTAAACATTCAGATAGCGCGGTAGCAGATCTGCTTCCGGTTGATATCAATAAAGAGATAGGGCATTTTAACGTATTTAATGTTGGCGAAATATTTAATAAAGTAAAAAAAGATCCTTCATTCGTGCCTTATAACAGAAGGCTGTACTATAAGATAAACCTGGTGAGGGGCCGCAATGTTGCCGAATATGCGGATAAAGTGATCAATATCGAAAAAAATGCATTGGTATTTGGTACTCCAAAAATCCCTTATGGCTGGAAACCGCAGGATATGGATCAGTCGGGGATGTTCTGCATTTTTACTGATGCTTTTTTAGTGCAATCAAAAAGTGGAGTGGTATTGGATGCGCTGCCGATCTTTAGTCCTGGTGGCTGCCCGGTGTTCGAACTAACCGATGAACAGGCAGATGAGTTATCCCTTATTTTTAAAAAGATGCAGCAGGAATTAGCCTCCGATTATCTGTATAAATATGATCTGATCAGGAATTATGTATTGGAGTTGATCCATTACGGTCAAAAATTGCAGCCCTTTACCAGCTACAGTAATAGCCATAATGCATCGGCAAGGGTATCATCGCTATTTATTGAGTTGTTGGAAAGGCAATTTCCGATAGCATCGCCCGATCAGAAGATCATTCTTCGTACTGCTAAAGACTATGCCGACAGGCTCGCCGTTCATAGTAATCATCTAAATAAGGTATTAAAAGAAAGCACCGGAAAAACCACAACTGAACATATAGCCGGCCGGCTCATCCAGGAAGCCCGCATCCTCCTCAAGCAAACTAACTGGAATATCTCAGAAATAGCTTACAGCCTGGGCTTTGAACAGTTATCACACTTTTCCAGCTTCTTTAAAAAGCAAACATCGCTATCGCCAGTTGAGGTTAGGAATTTGACGGGGTAAGGTTGGTAGCCGGTAAATTATTAAATGTCGGAAATAATTACCATTGTCGTAATGATGACTTGAATTTTGTAAATTTGGTATTATGATAAGAACAATATTAAAATCCAACAAAAAGAGTCTTACGCTTGAGTTACCAGACGATCTGGTTGGAAAAATGATTGAAATTATCGCATTTTCAGTCGATGAAACCAAATCAATTGAGAACGACGCTACACCTATAGAAGTAAGAGTTGGGCATTTGAAAGACAGATTAAAGGGTTTTACCTTCAACAGCGGTGGATATAAGTTTGATAGGGATGAAGCCAATGATTATGAGTAATATCGCTGTCGATACTAATATTTTGCTTTACGCATTAGATGATTTTTATCCCCAAAAACAAGCGGAAGCTATTCAAATAATTGCAGATAATCCTATTTTTTGCTCTCAAAACCTTAGCGAATTTACTGCGGAGATGGAAGTTTCCAAAGCATAAAGTTGCTGATCTAATAAAGATGTATTTGCAGCAATGTGTTTATGTTCCGGTAAATGAACCTGTGATGTTGCGTGCGTTGGATATTATGAATAAATATGATTTTCAGTTGTTTGATTCAATAATTGTGGCGTCAGCATTAGAGTCAGGTTGTTTAGTATTATATTCTGAAGACATGAATGATGGTCAAATCATAGACTCTCAATTGAAAATTATTAATCCATTTAAGGGCTAATAATTAAATTCTGCCTTAATTTAAAAGTCTCCCCTTTACAAATCATCATCCTGCGTTAAAAGAAAAAGCTTGTCATTGTTGATGATACTGATCTTTTTACCGTTGGTGCTGATCAGTTGTTCTTGTATTAGCTCATTAACCACCCTGAAAACGGTTTCGTAAGTAGCGCCGGCGTATGAGGCCAGGTCCTGGCGGGTAAGTTCTACATCAATATGGCCGTCGGGGTTTGTACCAAATTGGTCTTTCAGGCTTATAAGCGCCTGGGCTACGCGGCCTTTTACCGGCATATGTGCAAGGTTGCGCATTTTGCGTTCGGCTTCCTGCAGTTCATCTGCAAAAAATAACATTAACTGGTAGGTGAACTGAGGGTTTACTTTTAAAGTAGCCTCAAAAAACTCCATATCAATATAGCATATAATGCCTGCTTCCAAAGCCGTAGCCGAAATAGGGTAGTGGGTGGCATGTTTACCCAATACGCGATGGCCGAAAATAGCTCCTTTGTTAGCAAAGCGGATAATAAGCTCTTTATCGGCCCCCCATTTTTTATGAACTTTTACATTGCCTTCATAAACAAAGTAAATCCCTTTCACCGGGTCGCCTTCACTGAAAATAACCTGCCCCTTTTTTACGCTAAAGTTTTTTTTGTTGGCTGCAATTGCCGGCAACCATTCTTTTATACAACCTTTACATAAAAAACAGGTGTTATTATCACATTGGATATTTCGTTTCATTCAAATCTTTATCAATCAGTCAACGTCTGTTGTAAAAATATCAATGAAAATTGTATTTTTTGTTAAAACATTGAAATTTTTATAATGTTTTTTTGATGATTGTTGATTTTTGGTGTTTTTTGTTGTGCTTTATTGGGGATTATAATGTGTGTAAATTGATTTTTTATCCGTTATGTATTTTTAAAATGCTTTTTTTTAGATGGAGGTGAATTTTTTCTGTTTAAATTGATCTTTAAATTAGGTAGTTGTAACTGTTTGCCGGTTTTTAATGAAAACTAAAGGCCGGATGTACGGGCGTAAACCCGATAGCTTTATATTATCCCATTTTTTACAGCAAACATTACCAGGCCTGCGGTATTGCGTACGCCAACCTTATCTATCAGCCGTTGCCTGATGCCTTCAACAGAGCGTGGGCTAAGGAAAAGCTGTTGTCCCATTTCGTTGGCTGTTTTTTCGGCACAAATCAGTTTTAACACATCCTGTTCCCGTTCGGTAAGTTCAACGCCCTCTTTAAATGAGGGCTTGATGTTGCCCTTCATTACCAGTTTTTTTAACAATGCGTTACTTACAATATTGTTAAAGTAGTAGCCTGTTTCATGCACCGAATATATGGCTTTCCTGATCTCTTCAGCTTCGGCATTTTTTAACAGGTAGCCGTTGGCGCCAATCTCCATTAAGTGGATCACAAACTTTTCGTCATCGTACATGGTCACCACTAAAATTTTCATATCAGGATATTTCTTTTTGATGACCTTGGTAGCCTCCATGCCATCCATAACAGGCATTTTAAGGTCCATGATAATTACATCGGGCATATCGGTTTCTATACCCTTTATCAGGTCTTCACCATCTGCGGCCTCAAGCATTACTTCCAGGTTCTCATCCTGGGTAAGGCCAATTTTAAGGCCGTCTCTGTATATGGTGTAGTCATCGGCTATGGCAATTTTTATAGGTTTCATCGCCTTTTATTTTGAAGTGTTATAATGGTTAAATTGTAGTTGCCCGGGGGATACTGATGTTAATATAGTACCCTTCGGGTTTGTAATTAAATGATACTTCGCCTTTTAGTAAAATAATACGGGTTTGGATAGCCTTCAGGCCAAGTCCCTGTTTATTAAATTTCAGTTCTTCATACTGGGCATGGCTTAACCCTTTTCCGTTATGAAAAATGCTGATGTTCAAAGCATCCTGATTGTAAACTGATGTAATATGTATTTTTTGGGGCCTGGCGTGTTTAAGTATGTTGTTCATTAACTCCTGCACCATACGGTATATGCTGATATCATTTTCATTGGTTTGGGTTGTATATGAATCATCAAGATCTGTAGTAATAAATATGAGGTCGTTATTGGCAATTTTTTCGGTAAAATGCCTGATCGCTTCATTTAGCCCAAACTCCTTCAGGATACTGGAATGGAGGTTGTGCGAGATGCCGCGTACCTGTTTAATAGCCATGTCAAGCAGTTCCTGCCCTTTCTCATACCTTGGCTCGTTATTTTTATCAATAACGTTGATCTTTACCCCCTGTAAATGCAGTTTTGAAGCCGATAAAATAGCGCCCACCTCATCATGCAGCTCTTCGGCAATACGGTGACGTTCTGTTTCCTCGCTGCGTACAGCCGCCTCAATCAGCTGATTTTGCTGGGTTTGGTGCAGTTTTTGTATTTTTTGCTGATACTGGTATTTCTTACGCTGAAAAAATATAAAAATGAGTAAGATACTTGCGAATAAGGAAAGCATAACCGCAATGCCCATAAAGAGCAGGAGCCTGATATCATCATTCGTTTGTTTCATACAACCCCTTCGCTATAAATACACATAAAACGGTATACGTGAAATTGTGGATGCTCCACAGGCTTATGGCAAAATTATGCAGGCGTATGGTGAGTTCATTATACAGCAAAAAAATGAAAAAGTTTACCGTGTAGTAAATGCCCAGGCCGGTAACTACCCAAAAATCGGGTTGTTTCCTGCCAGGTTCTTCGTCCTCAGTTATTTTAAACAGGTAATACTGCATACAATAAAACATCATAATTACTGCCTCAAATGATAGTAATCTGCTGCTCAGTTGCCCGTAATCAAAAAAGTTTTGATAAAGGGTGAAATTGATAAGCACAAGCCCTAAAAAAATATACGGAACTATCCTTTTGGTTTTGGATAGAAACTGTTGGTTTAGTTTTATAAAAAAGGAGCTGAACAATAACAGCCTGATTATGGAGTGAACGTTGTACAGGTAATTGTTGGTGTTAAATGGGCGCGGTATTATTGTTTTAAGCTTCCATATCACATCAATAGTTACGTTAATTGCCAATGCTGTCCATAAATAAATAACAACAGGTTTGTTAAACGCAGGCTGTTTTTTCTTTAAACAAAGAATGGCCAGTGGAATGAGCAGTGCCCAAACCTCCGACCAGTCAGATATGCCTTCAATTAGCTGTTCCACTATGCAACAGTTTTAGCCAAAATTACATTTTTGCCGGAGGTGATGGGTTTGAATCGATATCTTTTGTATCCGTATCGGCATAATTAATGTACTTGCCATTTTTTACCAGGCCTATGGCATAAATAAGGTGCTGATTTGAGGCCAGTATCTTAGGCGTAAAAACAAGGTAATCATAATCGCGCTTTCCTCCGGCATCGGTAGATATTACGGCTATTATAGCTTTTTTGGTAAGGTATGTATTACCTAAAACCACAGGGCCGGTTAAGTTAACCAATGTGTCTTTTGCTACAGCCAGTGTGTCGGGGTGCAGCGGGTTAAGGTAGTTTCCGGCTGTATCAAGAATGTAGGATACAAGCTGGTATGGCTTTTTAACATCCTCAACCTGGGGACTGTAAAACTGGAAAATGAAACTGTCGGTTGTTGAGGAATCGAGCCAGTGGTTTACCTGGGCAGCAGTGTACTTTACCTGGGCAAATTTGGTAGCCTGTTTGCATGATGTCATGGCAAAAAACAAGCAAATAATAGCCGCGGCAGTAATTGGTCTGAATAAGTTAAGAGGTTGTTTTTTCATGATATTATAGGTTTAATATGCAGGTAATATAGGTGTATTATTTGTATTTTATGTTGATGGCGGTGAATTATATAAGTGAGAAATTATTTATACTACTGTGAAAAAATTTCTCACTAATTATTTATTGTTCGCGTCGTTTTCTGTGTGTTTTCTTATGAGGCAAAGTTAATTAGTGTGAAATTGTGTGAAAGGGTGTTTTTATGGTTTGTATACGTATAAATACTTATTTTTTTTATTCGGTATTTATTCTCTAATAAGGCGGTATAAATAAGTGGAGGTTTGTATTGCGATAAGCAAAAAAGAAAAACCGGTTAAGAAGCGCTTCGGTCTTTTTTGCTTTGAGCCAAGGAGCTAACCCGAAAATCCTTTAAAGAGTAGGGGCATTTATTTATCCTAATAACCCTTTTAGTCATGGCAATTAACAGTGAATTTCTCTCCACCTCGCAGGAGATCATCAACATCCAGGTAGTTATTGATACTGATGCTATCACTACCGATTATCCAAATCCAAGCCAGGATCCAAATAATCCTACAGGTTTGCCTCATAACTACATGTATATGGTTGCAACCCGCGGCAATACCATTACGGGTTCGGGTACGCCCGATCTTAACATTAAAGCAGATGTAGGCGACGTTATCCGTTGGTACGCGGTATCTGAGTATGGTAACTTTGATTCGGCCGTAGTCATCTATAAATTGGCATGGTATGCACAGGATACCGTATTTAACAACGTAACGTTCAGTGTATACAACCGCACAGGTATCTTACCTGCCGATGGCACAGCTATTCCGGTTGGTTTTTCATCTCAGAGTTTCTGGTTTAACCAGGCTAATGTAGTTGGCAAAGGCACCGAGCAATACAATGTTCAGTTTGCACTTTATGTGCGCCAAAGAGGTGTTGACAATCCGGTATTGTTTGGTTACTACTACTGGGATCCAACCGTTACCGTGCAAAGCTAATCCTGCATAAACCTAAATTAAAAAAAATAGGCATAGGTCTGGTTATCATGTTGTGATACCGGGTTTGTGCCTGTTTTGCGTTTTAAAGGATTGATTGATGGGGTAAATCATAATAAATGCTGTTATATTAGTTGGGTCAAAAAATGTAAACTAATATGGAAGGTACAGTACAGATAATAACGCTTAACGATCCTATTAAGCTTGTAGGAAAGGTATTTACGGGTAGCTATTCAGATGCTTCATTATATGTAACAGCCGTGCAAAATGAATTAACCGCGGCCCAAATCCCTTTTATACCGTATAAAATTTGCGGCATTTATTATGACGACCCACAGGTTACACCCGCTGCTGAGCAAAGGAGCTTTCAGGGAGTAGTAACAGAAGGGAATACCGATCTGTCGGCAACATTACTTACTGCTATTGATATAGCCGGGCAATTCCTGTACACCAAAGTTACCGGTGACCCAATGCAGTCAATCATGAAAGGCTACGGCGATCTTTTTGCTTATATCCAGGCGCATCAAACCAAATTAAAATCCAACGCGGGATATCAGGTCCTAACCTTTACCGAAGGACAGGTAATCACTGAGATATACATGGAACTTTAGGAGCGCCCTCGGCTCACTATGGATTTTAACCGATTTGTCTATTTTGTTTTGCCTCCATCTCCCTTACCGTTATCTCCATCGGTTTGGTCTGTTGCTTTTTCATTACCAATAGTGGTTGAGTCATGTTGTTCTGTAGGCTGGTCCTTGGTAGGCTCGGTGGCTTTTAAACCGGCATAGGTACCTGCGCTTATACCCATCATCAATAAAATGTTGTTGTCAAAATCGGGCAGCAGGTTTGATGAAACCGTTTTTTGTATAAAGATCAGCCCGAATAAAATATTGAACAGCACGTTTTGAAGGCGTTGGATATTGATGCTGCTTCTATCTGAGAGGATATCATGAAAAAAGCCTTCACTATGTGCTTTAGGATCAATTTCGGTCTTGGTTTTTTGGTCGTTTTCAATAACCTTACCCGTTGCCATAGTTGCGGCACTAATACCCAGGATAGCCAGCAGCGAACCGGGAATATCAGGAAGGGCGCCCGTTTCATTGCATATATAGAGATAGGTGCCGGAAAAAATGACCGTCCAGTACAGGAGTTGCGTGCGGCTCAGGCTGTAGTATAAATTGCTGTCGTCTTTTAATATGTTGTTTTTTAAGCCCATGGCCAGGAAGCCGCCCATAACAACCGCCATTATCCATACCCAAACCCTGTTTATTTTTTGTTTAACCTCAAGCTGTGTTTTTATTAATCCTTTGGTGATGTAACCATGTGAATTTCCAACAGAAAAAAACACAGGGATGCGGGCCTTATCGATAGATTTGCTGGCTAAAAACTGAACGGCCAGGTTCTGTACCGATTCATCTATCTTGAAGTACACTATCTTTTCATAATCGTTACTGCTCCAAAAAGCTGTTTCTCCTACCTTGATGTCATCCACGTACAGGGTTTTGAACGAATCGATAGGAAGCGTTGTTTTGAGCCTGATCGCGATGATCTCATTAAGCCGGGCCGAATCCTTTCGCCCGCTCAGGTTGTATACATTTAATATAGAATCGGGGAGGAGAGCTTTTGGGGCTATAGAATCTTTTTTACCTGCATGGCTTTTTGCACTGTCGGGATTTGCAGGTTGAGCGTAAACCAGGGTAGAGAAACTAACTATTAAAGCACTCGCTAATAGCCTGATTAACTGTTTTTTCAAAGCAGGGAGCGGTAACAACAGTAAAGCTATTACAGCAAAAGATAACAATAAGGCCATTGGTTTAAGGATTGTTGCCTACTCTTTGATCCCTTTTTCGGCATGCAGGTAGTAATTGGTAATCAAATTTAATTAATAAATGAATAAAATGAATACCCAATGGTGGGTATTTTGTGTTTTAATTAATTGATAGTTAGTTTATTGTGTTGTTTGTTTTTTGATTTTACTTGGAGGAGGGTTAATGTAAAATCTATGTTATGATATAAAATCGGCAACAAAAGGTTAATATATCATTATACCGTGCCCTTACCCTGGGGCTATTTTTAGCCGTGCAAATATCGTGTTGCATATTACCGGTTAACCATTATCCTGATGAGATCTAAATTTACTTTCGCTGCAATTATCGCTGCATGCTGTTTATTACCCTGTTTTTTGTGTGCGCAGGTTAAGCCCACTGTTAACTTAATGAAGCTTAATGCGCAGGAATACCTGGAGTATAAAGGTGTAAATGTGATGCTTGCCCATGATTTTTACCCCGAAGGGCACCAGGGTGGGGTTGGGATTATCCAAAACGGGCAGCGTGTAGCTACCAATGGCGATATCAGGCTGGAACCTACGCCGGGCCAATGGTCGCCCATACCAAAGGTAGGTAAGCGTGTCATTAATAAAACTACCGGCGAGGTAAGCGTACGCATGGAGTTCCCTAACCCGGATATGAACCGCCATGGTTTTAACCCTATTATTTATCCCGATCTGAACTTTGCCTATAATATCAGGGTGCTCCCTGCGGGTAAAGCATTTCGGATCATAGTTGACCTGGATAAACCACTGCCTGATAATTGGATAGGGAAGGTGGGTTTTAATCTGGAATTATTCCCGGGTATCCTGTTCGGTAAATCATATTATATGGATAAGCAGTTCGGTATTTTCCCTCAGCAGGCCGACGGACAAACTTATATCGATAAAGAAGGCGAAACCCAGGTACTGCCCATGGCCGAAGGTAAAAAGCTAACCATAGTACCCGAAGCGGATTTACAACGGATGAGTATCGAAAACCTTTCGGGCGGTAACCTGCAACTGCTTGATGGCCGGGCTAAGCACAATAACGGTTGGTTTGTGGTACGCTCATTAGTTGCCAAAGGCGCTTCAAAAAATGCGATAGAATGGCTGGTGGTACCAAATGCAGTAGATGGCTGGCAATCACAGCCGGTGGTACAGGTATCGCAGGTTGGTTATCATCCTGCCCAGCAAAAGATAGCTGTAATTGAGCTGGACAAAAATGACAAAAAGGTTTTACCGATATCTTTACTGAGGGTAGATGAAAACGGCGGATTGGTAACCGCTTTAAAAACTACACCCAACAATTGGGGCGATTTTTTGAGATACCATTACCTGCAATTTGATTTTACAAAGATCACCAAACCGGGTATGTATGTGGTAAAATATGGCAGTTATCAAACTGAGCCCTTCCAGATCAGTGCCGATGTATTTAAGAATGACGTGTGGCAGCCAACGCTTTCCTACTTTCTGCCGATACAAATGTGCCATATGCGGGTTAACGAAAAGTACCGCGTATGGCATGGCCTGTGCCATATGGATGATGCCCGGATGGCCCCAATTGATTCCAATCATTTTGATGGGTATATCCAGGGACACAGTACGCTTGATAAATATAAACCCGGTGATAACGTGCCTTTCCTTGACCGTGGTGCCTGGCATGACGCAGGTGATTTTGACCTGAGGGTTGAATCGCAGGCTGAAACAGTGCATGGGCTTACATTAGCTTACGAGGCTTTTGACGTGAAGTATGACAATACCACTATCGACCAAAAGAACCATATTGTAGAGATCCACCAGCCCGACGGCAAACCAGATATGCTGCAGCAAATTGAGCATGGTTTGCTGGCAATCACAGGCGGCTATCAGGCTATGGGCCGCTTTTACCGTGGTGTTATTGAACCAACCATCAGGCAATACACTATTTTGGGCGATGCCGCAAATATCACCGATAACAAGCCTTTTGTAACCAACGCTGCCAACACTGATCCGGTATTGAAAACCCCTGCCGCGGCTGATGACCGATGGGTATTTACGGAGGACAATCCTGGTCGCTCACTGGAGACTGCCGCAGCGTTGGCCGCAGCCAGCCGCGTAATGAAAGGCTATAATGATACGCTTGCCACCCAGTGCCTGCAAATAGCACAGGAGGTTTGGAAAAACACAGCCGATCAAAAACTATCTCACCGTGTAGCATTAGCCGTCGAATTATTGATCACTACAAAAGATAAAACCTATACCGATTATTTGGTTAACAATACCGATGCAATAGCTAACAGCATTGATAATACTGGCTGGCTGGTTGGCCGTACCATGGGGCTGATCAGTGATGCAAACTATCATAACAAAATAACCGAGGCGGTTAAAAAGTTATACGCTCAAATTCAGGAGCAGGGCACTAAAACCCCTTATGGCGTTCCGTACGAACCAAACATCTGGGGCGCGGGCTGGGGCATTCAGAATTTTGGCTATAAACAATACTTTTTATATGCAGGTTTTCCGGCCGTTTTTAGCGATACCTATATGCTGCATGCTATTGATTTTGTTCTGGGCTGCCATCCGGGTTCAAACACGGCTTCATTTGTATCGGGCGTGGGTTCAAGGTCAATGACTACGGCTTATGGCTTTAATCGTGCCGACAGGTCATATATTCCCGGCGGTATCACTTCAGGTACGGCGCTTATCCGCCCGGATTTTCCTGAATT
>NZ_DASVOB010000164.1:0-11426 GCF_036383575.1 Mucilaginibacter sp. | reverse complement strand
TTAGCCCCGTTGGTGATAATGGCATTCCATTCCTGGTCGGTGCCGGGATTACTTGTGCCTTCTCCAATAGAAAATCAGATTTGTTTACCTTTGCGCTTCAAATTCTAATTCCGAAATCGAACATCCGACATCCAAAATGACAAATATCTCCATCGAACAAATCCGTCCCGAGCTTACCTGGCGGTTAAGGCAACGTATATTATACCCCGAAAGCAAGCTTCATGAAATGGAGATGGAAGAGGATAACCAGGGTTATCACTTTGCAGCATTTAAAGATAACTATATCGTAGCGGTAGTATCCCTTTTTAATAAAGGCAACGATTGGCAGTTCAGGAAATTCGCGGTTGATGACTCAGTTCAGAAAATGGGGATAGGTAAAGCGATGCTGGAGCATATAACCGATTTTGCCCTTACCAATGGAGGTACATTATTGTGGTGTAATGCCCGGGTATCTGCTATCGGTTTCTATTTAAAACATGGCTTTACGCATACCGGCCGGCTTTTTACAAAAAATGGCTTCGATTACGAGATCCTCGAAAAACAACTCATTCCTTCTCCAGGGCAGGAATAATGGCCGTAGCGTAATTGTTCTGGCGTTTTTGGTTTGATAATTTTGCTGCCTTAAGCGCCTCCTCTATATCGCCCTGTGCTTCATACAATACGGCAAGATCATAGGCTGCATGGCTGGCCAGCTTCAGATCGGGCCCATCAATAAGCGGGTTCAATATTTTAAACGCTTCGTTATACCGTTTTGCAAAAATGTGGTTTGCAGCTATCTTCAGACTATCGTTATCGGTATAAACCTGCCGTTGATTAGTTAAGGTAGATGGCAGGTAATCCTTTATTGCATCAATAGCCGCATTACCTGCCGACTGGCTGATGGCTGGTCCATTGCCCTTTATAGTAGGGTGTATCAGTAAGGCTGCAAACAGGCCATAATAGTGGCTTTCTGAATGAAAGTCGTTTGCCTTCCCTCTTAATACTTTAAAATAATTGCCATTGCTTTCATACAGGGTAAATTTAACATTCACTACTGTATTGTATACTTCCGTGCTATCCTCAAGCGTCATCGGAATATCGGCACTCAGCGAATCAAGCGTTAAAATATAATTGGCGTTGTACTTTTCGGCAAGCTTTTTTACCGGCGTGGTATCCGCAGATAAATTTACAGAATCGGCAAGGATCGTTGTTCTGATGCGCGGCAGCATATCCAATTGTTTCGCGGCCATAGCAATAGCACTGTAAACGCCGCCTTTAAGCACACCGCGCTTGCGTTTATTTTTAATATCCAACGAATCGACAGTAAACCTGTTTACCAATACAACTTTAGTTTCGTTGCGCCCCAATTCAAGTTTAGGGGCATAGTTAACCGGTACTGTAATTATATAATCAACATGGCAAGCCACCAGGCTTAGGGCAGCCAGTGCACAGATAGTCAATAAAGTTTTCAAGGTATTTGTAATAAGGTTGGTTTAGGTTTTTGGGTTTTATTCTTTCATCAAATCAACAATAATAGCTTTGGCAAAGTCATTCGGTTGTTTTTGGTTGGATATTTTGGCAACATCAAGTGCCGCGTCAATATCGCCCTGGGCTTCGTAAACTACAGCAAGGTTGTAAGCAGCCCTGCTGGCAAGTTTCAGGTCGGGCCCATCAATAAGCGGGTTCAATACCTGGAAAGCCTTATCAAATTTGCCTGCTTTGATCAGTTCAACCGAGCTGCTCAGCTGATCGCCGTTGGCGTATAAAGGACGGTCGTGATATTCTGTATATGGCAGGTAATCCTTAAGTGCGTCCAATGCCGAGTTTCGGATAGCATCAAACAAAGGGCCACCGTGGGCAAGCAAACTGGATGCGCTGCCATATGAGTTATTATCGTTTATCTCGGCCTCGCCATTTAGCTTCCTGAAGTAGATACCGTTTGCTTCAAAAAGAGTAAAACTGGTATTAACCACTGATACCCGGTAAACCGAAGGCACACCGTTATAATAATCCTGCTTCCATTTAGTTTCGCCTTTAAAATCCTCGAATGCCAGCACATAAGCAGCTTTATATTTTTTTGCCAGGAACTTAACCGAATCGGTATTGGCGGTAAAGTTAACCGAGTCGACCAGCTGAACAACTTTTACGCCCGGCAACGCATGCAACTGGATGGCCGCATTGTTTATGGCGGTGTAGGCGGCGGCTTTAAATGTGGTCAATACGCGTTTGCCCCGGTTACGGGTTGAATCGGGCATGTAGTGGTTAATAACTACTATAGTTGTTTTTGCCCGGTTAAAACTCTGCTTCGGTGCATAATCAACCGGTACGTTTACATATTGAGGTACGCTGCACGCCGCTAAAAAACATGCTGCAAATAAGATACAAGTAAGCCTGAGTAATTTCACCTTATTAAAAATTAAATATCGCGGAAAGGTATAACATAAGCATGAAAGCATTATGAAATACCCGGTCATTTTTGTATCAAAACAAACAAGGGCCCTTATTGTGACTAAATATTTGCAACAACGTTTAACGATACGGCAAATTTTGTTAACTCGCTTTAAGAATATAATATCAGATTGTTAAAATCCAATTCATTAATAGCTCTTATTGAACATTTTAATAAAAAAACACTTTAATTAATATGAAATTCTTATTTTAGCTACCAACTAAGCTGTTGAAATTTACAGCATTATTTAATTAGGTTTAATGTAAATATGGCTAAAAAGAAATCTGACGCCCCGCAGCATACATCCGTTGTAAACGAAACTTCACTCGCGTTTTTTGAAAAATACATCAACAATCCCTCGCCTACCGGTTTTGAATGGAAAGGCCAGGAGCTTTGGCTCGAATACCTGAAACCTTATATCGACACCCATTACGTTGATAATTATGGCACTGCGGTTGGTATCATCAACCCTAAAGCCGATTATAAGGTGGTTATTGAAGCCCATGCCGATGAAATTTCATGGTTTGTGAACTACATTACCAATGATGGTTTAATATATGTTATCCGTAACGGCGGTTCAGATCACCAGATAGCGCCATCAAAACGTGTTAATATCCATACCGATAATGGCGTTGTTAAGGCTGTTTTTGGCTGGCCGGCTATCCACACCCGCCTGGGCGGCGATAAGGAAGAGGCCCCTACCCTAAAAAATATCTTTTTAGATTGCGGCTGCACTTCAAAAGAAGAAGTTGAAAAGCTGGGCATCCACGTAGGATGTGTTATTACCTACGAGGATGAATTTATGATCCTTAACGACCGTTATTATGTTGGCCGCGCACTTGATAACCGTGCCGGTGGCTTCATGATTGCCGAGGTTGCCCGTTTGCTTAAAGAGAATAATGTAAAACTACCTTTCGGCCTGTATATAGTTAATGCAGTGCAGGAAGAGATAGGTTTACGCGGTGCCGAAATGATAGCCCATAAAATAAAACCTAATGTGGCTATCGTTACCGACGTAACGCATGATACGCAAACGCCAATGATCAACAAAATTACCCAGGGCGATCTGGCTTCTGGTAAAGGTCCGGTTGTATCATACGCTCCTGCAGTTCAAAATAACCTGAATAAGTTGCTTATTGAAAGTGCCCAAAAGGCAGGGATCCCGTTCCAGCGCCAGGCTTCGTCACGCTCAACCGGTACCGATACAGATGCTTTTGCTTACTCCAATGATGGCGTACCATCGGCATTGATCTCGTTACCTTTACGTTATATGCATACCACAGTGGAGATGATCCATAAAGAGGATGTTGACAACGTGATCCGTTTGATATATGAGTCGCTTTTAAACATACAAGCTGGTCAGGATTTCAGATACATTAAATAATAAAATTTGCGCCCTACAAAACAATTAAGGCAAAAATTCATTTCCTCATAAAATCAAACGCAATCCCAATATTAAAATCCCCAAATTCTATCTATGAAACCAACCTTATTGATACTGGCCGCAGGAATGGCCAGCCGCTATGGTAGCATGAAACAAGTTGATGGCTTTGGCCCCAACGGTGAAACAATTATTGATTATTCGATCTATGACGCTATAAAAGCCGGTTTTGGTAAAGTTACATTTATCATCCGCGAAGAGTTTGTTGATAGCTTTAAGGCTATTTTTGAGCCTAAACTGGCTGGTCGTGTTGAAACAGATTATGTTTTTCAGAGCTTTGACCTTAAGCAATTCGGTATTGATAAAGAAGTAGAGCGCGCTAAACCATGGGGAACAGCTCATGCAGTGCTTGCTGCACGCAACCAGGTTAACGAGCCTTTTTGCGTGATCAATGCTGATGATTACTATGGTTATGATGCATTTGAAAAAATGGCTAAATTTTTAACTACCGAAGTTAAAGACGACCTGTACTCGTTAGTAGGTTACCAGATTGACCGTACTTTATCAGATTACGGCTCTGTATCGCGCGGCGTATGCAAGGTTGATGATAACGGTAACATGGTTGAAATTAACGAACGTACCGAAGTTTACTTTAAAGAAGATGGCAGCGTAGCTTATAAAGATGCTACCGGCGAATATGCACTTCCTAACGATACCCGTGTGTCAATGAACTTCTGGGGCTTTACACCGGCCATCTTTAAACAGAGCGAGCAAATGTTTGTAGACTTTGTTGAGGCTAACGAAAACAACCCTAAAGCTGAATTTTTTATCCCACTGGCTGCAGATAAACTGATCAAAGATGGTACTGCTGCATTTAAAGTGATCCCAACCGGTTCAAAATGGTTTGGTGTTACTTATAAAGAAGATAAGCCTATCGTTCAAAAAAGCATATCTGAACTGGTAGCTAACGGCGTATACCCTGAAAAACTTTGGGACTAAATACCTGATCCCATTAAAAAGCAAAGCTCCCGTCGGTAACCGAACGGGAGCTTTTTTTATATATGTTTAATTAAAAATTAGTCCTGGTAAATGAAGAATGTTTTTTGGTCGTTTTCTTCGTAAACGTGCAGGGTTTTCTTAACCACCTGGTTATCGGTTTTAACTTCCATAATGTAGTCGCCATCTTCCAAATTGGTTAAAACATAGCCTCTTTCAACATCTGTTTTGGTTGATACCACATCTTTCAGTAAAAGTTCATTTTGTTTACTGTAAACGCGTACAAACGCGCGGCCTTTGTCTGATTTTGCGATAGTTAATTTAACACCGCGGTCATGATCAAGTGCGCGGAAGGATACCACTTCTTTAGCTTTAGGGGTTACATCAGTTACATCGGCTGCTTTAGCGGCTGTAGTTGCAAAAACGCCTGCGCTTAATAAGAAAAATAATGCTGATAATTTTATGGAAGTTTTCATGATTTTGAGCTTTTGAGTATGTTAAATATTTTGTGTTTGTTATTTTCAATGATCAAATGAACAACATTAATTTTAACTGCTAAAAAGTGTTATACCAGCGCTTTATAAATATAGACCAATGCCAAAAAGCACTCGGCGAACGCTTAAAACGTACTAATTATCAATATTTTACAAGTTGGTCGAAAATTCAGGGGAGTTGATCGGGTGGGAAACGGGATTGGTCGTTTTTGAGGAGGGAAAAGAAAAATCCATGCAACGTTTTCAAAATGCACATTTAACAAAATAATGCTGTTCGAAGTCTCCGACTTCGAATTGGTATGCCTGTAGTTTACAACTATAGGTTGCCTGCTCTACATTTTATTTCCTGTAGTCAGAGACTACAGGCATAGTCATCCGAAGTCAGAGACTTCGGACAGCGATTTTTTTCAACTGATCCTGCCCGCTCCGCACCCACTTTCCCAATGCTTCTACAAAACTTGCTATACGCTTTCCTGCTCTCAAGCCCTCCATTGTTCTCCCTGCTCAGACTGACAGGTTCTCTTTTGTCATCTCTCCAGCAGAGCCCAACGGAGTTAACTTCGTTTATCCTGAAAAACTTTGGGACTAAGTACCTGATCCTATTAAAAAGCAAAGCTCCCGTCGGTAACCGAACGGGAGCTTTTTTTATATATGCTTAATTAAAAATTAGTCCTGGTAAATGAAGAATGTCTTTTGGTCGTTTTCTTCGTAAACGTGCAGGGTTTTCTTAACCACCTGGTTATCGGTTTTAATTTCCATAATGTAGTCACCATCTTCAAGGTTGGTTAAAACATAGCCTCTTTCAACATCTGTTTTGGTTGATACAACGTCTTTCAACAAAAGTTCATTTTGTTTACTGTAAACGCGCACAAACGCACGGCCTTTATCTGATTTTGCGATAGTTAATTTAACACCGCGGTCATGATCAAGTGCACGGAAGGATACCACTTCTTTAGCTTTAGGGGTTACATCAGTTACATCGGCTGCTTTAGCGGCTGTAGTTGCAAAAACGCCGGCGCTTAATAAGAAAAATAATGCTGATAATTTTATGGAAGTTTTCATGATTTTGAGCTTTTGAGTATTGTTAATATTTTGTGTTTGTTATTTTCAATGATCAAATGAACAACATTAATTTTAACTGCTAAAAAGTGTTATACCAGCGCTTTATAAATATAGACCAATGCCAAAAAGCACTCGGCAAACGCTTAAAACGCACTAATTATCAATTTTTTACAAGTTGGTCGAAAATTCCGGGGCGTTGATCGGGCGGGAAACGGGGTTGGTCGTTTTTGAGGATGAAATGGAAATAGCAGTGCAACGTTTTCAAAGTTATGTTACAGCTTATCTTCCACTCGTCATTGCGAGGTACGAAGCAATCCCAAACTATACAGAGCGTATCTGTAAATAGATGGATTGCTTCGTACCTCGCAATGACGGGGTGGATATAGCATTTTGCAGCATTAAGCTTCAATCAACACCAAATCTACATTTAACAAAACCAAGCCAACCAAACAACGTTGCCTTTAAGTACCCTATCTATCCGGGGGCACTACAGGCATGAATTTACAAATAGCAGGTAACGTACAGGGCTTTAAACAACAGGATGGTGTTTTAACAATCAAAACCGCCGAAGCCGAAGCAAAGGTTTACATATACAGTCCCAGTATTATCAGGGTGAACATCAGTAAAAACTTTAATCCCGATGATACTTCATTTGCAGTGATCAGGCAACCAACAGCTGATTTTGACTTTGACGAATCATCTGCCAATATTGACATTACTACTTCGGTCTTAAAGCTCAGCATTCAGAAATCGCCATTGCGGTTTAATTTTTTTACGGCCGGAGGCATTTCACTGAGTGAGGATGACGCGCGCTTTGGCACAAACTGGCAGGGTGAGCGTGTTACCTGCTACCGCCGATTGTTTGAGGGCGAAAGGTTCACGGGTCTTGGTGAAAAAACCGGCAACCTTGACAGGCGCGGAGCAGCTTACGTAAACTGGAATACCGATGCACCTAACCACACGCCGGAATCTGATCCGCTGTACAAAACCTTTCCTTTTTTCATAGGCCTGCATAGCGGGCTAACCTATGGCTTATTCCTCGACAATACCCATAAAAGCTATTTTGACTTCGGCGCATCCACAGATGAGGAAACAAGCTGGTTCGGTGCTGATGGCGGCGATCTGAATTACTATTTCTTCGGAGCGCAGGGCGTTGCTAAAATTATTGAGGATTATACCTGGCTTACCGGCCGGATGGAAATGCCGCCACTCTGGAGCCTCGGCTACCAGCAATGCCGCTGGAGCTATATGAGTGCCGATGAGGTGCTGAACATCGCCCAAACCTTTCGCAAAAAACAGATCCCTGCCGATGTAATGTATTGCGATATCGACTATATGGACGATTTCAAGATCTTCACCTGGAACAAAAAAACCTTCCCCAAACCCAAACAAATGCTGGACAAACTGAAAGCGATGGACTTCAGGCTGGTTACCATTGTCGATCCGGGTATAAAGGTTGAAAAAGGATACAAAGAATATGATGAGGGCATTGAGCGTGATTATTTTGCCAAATACCCCGATGGTGAAAATTACACCGGCTATGTATGGCCCGGCCGCTGCCACTTTCCCGATTTTTTCAGGGACGATGTTCGCGAATGGTGGGGAGCAGCTTTCAAGGCACTAACAGATCCCGGTGTTGAAGGTTTCTGGAACGATATGAATGAGCCTGCTGCCTGGGGTCAAAACATTCCCTGGATAGTAAAATTTGGCGCTAAGTTTATGCCCGAGGTACGTAATGCCTACGGTATGCAAATGGCCCGCGCCACTTATGAGGGTACAAGAAAGATCCTGGGCAATAAACGACCTTTTGTACTAACACGCGCCGCATATTCGGGCACACAGCGATACTCTGCCGTGTGGACAGGCGATAACACCGGCACCGATGCCCATATGCTGTTAGGTCAGCGGTTGGTAAACAGTTTAGGCATTACAGGCATGAGCTTCGTTGGTGTCGATATCGGCGGGTTCAGTGGCGACCCTACTCCCGAGCTGATGGTACGCTGGAACTCACTGGGTACTTATACCCCGATGTTTCGTAATCACGCCATACAGGGCAGCAAAATGCGCGAGCCCTGGGAATGGGGCAAGGATAACGAACAGATCATTAAAAAAGACATTGAACAACGGTATAAACTGCTGCCCTACCTGTACAGCAGCGTTTATCACTCAACCCAAACCGGTTTACCGGTAAGTCGCACATTGGCTATTGAGCACAGCGTTGACGAAAACGTTTTTGATGAGCGTTTTCAGAATGAATTTATGTTTGGCGATGCCATGCTGGTTGTTCCGGTAGAGAGCACAAAACTTACCGAAGATATTTACCTACCCAAAGGTTCATGGTACCGGTTAAGCAGCAATGAATTTTATGAGGGTGAGCAGATTGTTAACGTGCCGGCGCCATTAACAGATCTGCCGGTGTTTGTAAAAGCAGGCAGTATTATCCCGATGCAAAGTGTTTTGCAAAGTACCAATGAAAAAGGCGATGGGGTATTGCAGGTCCACATTTGGAATGGAAGCGAGGCTAATAATTTTGTTTATTATGAAGATGATGGCGTGTCATATGATTATGAGCAGGGTGTTTATTATAAACGGAGTATTCGTTTTGATCCGGTGAACAAAAGCATCAGTTTGTCAGCGGTTGAGGGGGAGTTTAAATCGCGGTTTATGCAATTGAAATTTGTCTTGCATGGCTTTGGAAGAGTTAAGCTGAAAGATGAGGTAATGAGGAATGAAAGCGGGGATATCGAGATGAGGTTATAATTGTCATTCGTCATTTTGAAATTCTTGTGATACTAATTACATTCGGTTAAGTATCATCAAATAATGGCCAATACCTTTTCGCAGATTTATCTTCAATTTGTTTTCGCGGTTAAAGACAGATCCAATCTTATATCAAAAAATAACAAAGAAGAATTACATAAGTATATTACTTCGTTAATTCAAAATCGGGGAATAAAATTACTGGCTATTAATTGCATGCCTGATCATATCCACATTTTTGTTGGTTTCAAGCCAAGTCTTTTGATTTCGGATTTTGCAAAAGAAATTAAAGTTGAAAGTAATGAGTTTATCAATAGCAAAGATTGGGTCAAGGGAAAATTTAAATGGCAGGAAGGATATGGCGTTTTCTCGTATTCACAATCACATATCGACTCTGTGATAAAGTATATTCAAAACCAGGAAACCCATCATCAGAAACGGACATTCAAACAGGAATATTTAGAGTTATTGAAAAAGTTTGAAATCCAGTTTGAAGAAAAATATTTGTTTGATTTCGTTGGGTAGCGATTGAGCCGAGCGCATGATTTGCGTTACGCAGCAGGAGGCACCTACGGAGCCAAAACAACCTGCTATTTTGACTATAAACATGGTACTCCTCCGGAGTTTGCATTTTGTCTCGTCCTAAAAAAGTTTACAGCTGGTCTTGTCCGCTTTTGGGTTTACAGTTTGCGTACTTTTTAAAACTCCGTAGGAGTACCATGTTTATAGCTCCATTTGGAAGATATAACAATGGCTCCATAGGTGCCTCCTACTTCCGTATGCAGACCAAACTCGTCTCCTCCATCCTACAAAAAAGCCCGGTCTGGAATTAACCAAACCGGGCTTTATATTATTGAAAATAAATTAATTATTTCACTTCTTCAAAATCAACATCTGTAACGGTGTCAGAGTTGTCTTGCGGAGCTCCGGCATCGCCAGCTGGTGCACCTTGAGCGCCTTCGGCAGAAGCTTTGTACATATCTTCAGATGCAGCAGTCCAGGCAGTGTTAAGCTCGGTTTGTGCAGCTTCGATTGCGTCAAAGTTTTTAGCTGAATAAGCTTCTTTTAATTTAGCTAAACCAGCTTCGATAGGTGCTTTTTTATCAGCAGGGATCTTATCGCCGTATTCTTTCAATTGTTTTTCTGTCGAGAAGATCAGGGCATCGGCAGCGTTCAGTTTTTCAACTTCTTCTTTTGCCTTTTTGTCAGCATCAGCATTAGCTTCAGCTTCGTCCTTCATCTTTTTGATCTCGGCATCAGTTAAACCAGAAGAAGCTTCGATACGGATCTTTTGCTCTTTACCTGTAGCTTTATCTTTTGCAGATACGTGCAGGATACCATTAGCATCAATATCGAAAGTAACTTCAATTTGTGGCACACCGCGAGGTGCTGGTGGAATACCATCCAGGTGGAAACGGCCTATAGTACGGTTACCCGCAGCCATTGGGCGCTCACCTTGTAATATGTGGATCTCAACTGATGGCTGACTGTCGCTGGCGGTTGAGAAAGTTTCAGATTTTTTAGTGGGGATAGTAGTGTTTGACTCGATCAATTTAGTCATTACACCACCCATAGTTTCGATACCTAATGAAAGTGGAGTAACGTCAAGTAACAATACATCCTTAACCTCGCCGGTTAATACACCACCCTGAATAGCAGCACCGATAGCAACAACTTCGTCAGGGTTAACACCTTTTGAAGGAGCTTTACCAAAGAATTTCTCAACAGCTTCCTGGATAGCAGGGATACGGGTTGAACCACCTACCAAAATTACTTCATCGATATCAGAAGTGCTTAAACCTGCATTTTTCAATGCTGATTTACAAGGGTCGATAGTACGTTTGATCAAGCTATCAGCCAATTGCTCAAATTTAGCACGGCTTAAAGTTTTAACTAAGTGCTTAGGCATGCCATCAACAGCAGTGATGTATGGCAGGTTAATTTCAGTTTGAGCTGAGCTTGATAACTCAATTTTAGCTTTCTCGGCCGATTCTTTTAAACGTTGTAAAGCCATTGGGTCTTTACGCAGGTCAATGCCTTCGTCGCTTTTAAATTCTTCTGCCAACCAGTCAATAATTACCTGGTCAAAGTCGTCACCACCTAAGTGAGTATCACCGTCAGTTGATTTTACTTCGAAAACGCCGTCGCCCAACTCCAGGATAGATACGTCATGCGTACCACCACCGCAGTCAAACACAGCAATTTTCATATCCTTGTGTGCTTTATCAAAACCGTAAGCCAAAGCAGCAGCAGTAGGCTCGTTAATGATACGGCGTACTTTTAAGCCTGCAATTTCACCGGCCTC
>NZ_DASVOB010000163.1:0-5370 GCF_036383575.1 Mucilaginibacter sp. | reverse complement strand
GGCGGGCATTTAGTGCCGCGGGTTGTTGTTGACCTATCGAAAAAAAATCTTAAAGATCCGGCTGTATTAAACGAGGCGGGCTATCTGTATTCACCGTTGCTGGATAAATATAACATGGCCGAACAGTCGGTTGATTTTGTTTACCTGGCAGATGAATTGCCTTCATTTACCTTGCCGGGCAACTTAAAACAACTTTATAATTATAACGCGTGGCTTAAGCTTGCTGATAAAACCAATTGCCACCCGGTATTTACTTTGCAGGAATACATTGGCGATGTTAATCGTTCGTCAAAATTGAACCTGGTGCGTTTAAAACCTGCAGATATTGATTCGGAAGCATTCGGATCTATCCAGCTGGATAATTCGCTGGTACTGGTGCTTGAAACAGATGCTTTACACGGGATGGCCGAGCAGCGTTCTTTCTTCTTTAAAATGGAAGAACTGGGCTTGGATGTGCCAGTGATAGTGAAGAGAAGCTATGCTTTTGAGTCGGAAAGTCCGGAAGTCGGAAAGTCCGAAAGTGAAGCTGACCTCAAATCTCAAATCTCAGATCTCACATCTAAATTACAACTCTACGCCTCTACCGACCTTGGCGCTTTATTGGTTGATGGTTTTGGGGATGGCATCTGGATTGATGCGCCGGAACTGCCTACAAATGTTATTACCTCTACGGCTTTTGGTATTTTGCAGGCTACCCGCTCACGCATTTCCAAAACGGAATATATCTCCTGCCCAAGCTGCGGGCGTACCCTGTTCGATCTGATGGTTACTACGCAGATGATTCGCAGTCGTACCAGTCATCTTAAGGGCTTGAAGATAGGCATCATGGGTTGTATCGTAAATGGTCCCGGTGAAATGGCCGATGCAGATTATGGTTATGTAGGTTCAGGTACAGATAAAATTACCCTCTATCGGGGCAAGGAAGCTGTGAAGAAAAATATCAGTTCGGCCAATGCACTTGATGAATTGATCAATATCATTAAAGGCGATGGTAATTGGATCGATGTGATGCAGGAGTAATTGTCTGAACCGGGATTAACTGATTTAAGGATTTTACCGTCCCCTCAGGGTCTCTCTGCGAGTTTAAGTTAACCCACAAATAAAAAAGTTATCTTAGTGTCCCTAATGGGGATATTTGAAACATCAAGGTGTATAGCTTTACAGATGGAGGGTATCAAATTTGGCCATTTTTACAGAGAGTCACGCTATAAGCAGGTGATTTCGGTATTAAATTCGTCCAATCCATCATTAAATTTTCCGGAGTTGTTTAAAAATCAGCATCAGCTAAAAGCCTTTTACCGCTTGATAAATAATGAATCTATTAATCATTCCACGTTTATATCAGGCTATCAGGCAGGCTTGATAAGCTATTCAAAAGAACAACCCAATTCAGAATCCTGGATTTTAGTACAGGATACAATGCTAACCGACTATAACAGTCGCAACCAGGACTTGGGTTATACTCAAACAGAACAATCCAATGGCTTTTTATTACACCATGGCTTGTTACTGGATGAAAAGTATGTTCCTTTAGGGTTATTACATCAACAGGTTATCCATAGGAGCGAAAGGGATTCGGCAAGGCTGCACAATGGCGCACTAAACCGACTTCGGAAAAAGAATCCAATAAATGGATTGAAGGTGTAAAAACAGGTATCCGCTTTAGTAAGGAAACCGGCAGGCATCTTATCCATGTAATGGATCGGGAAGCCGATATAGTAGCTGTTATGAATAAATGTATTGGAGATGACCAATACTTTATCATCAGGGCAAGACATGACCATAGCTCCCAAATGCTGTCAGAAAAGGATAAAACAGACACGCCGGAACTTTTTAGGATTTATCAGCTTTCGCCCGCTTTGCCAAATCCATTTACAATAACAAGGACATTGAGGAATGAAAAGGGCAAAGAATACAGGGCTACATGTGAGATGAACTCCTGCTCTGTCAAGCTTAGGGATATAGATAAGGAAATAAATTGTGTATGGATAAAAGAGCAGGTTGCAGATGATGGTCATGCGCCTGCCGAATGGTTTCTATTAACAAACTGTGCTATCAAACATGAAAAAGATGCAGAACAAATCCCTGAGATCTATTCAAAAAGATGGACTGTCGAGGATTGTCATAAATGCTACAAGACTGGCTGTAGTATAGAAAAGCGGCAGTTTGATTCCCGTAAAGCACTCACTGCCAGCATAGGCCTGTTAGCTATAAGCGCCGTTGTACTGCTAAGAAGCCGATATATTGCAAAGCATCAGCATGATACACCCTTCGAAATAATCGTCACAGATAAAGCTGAACAGGAATTGGCAAGGAGGCTTGCAGATAAATACCTGATGCCAATTGACAGGCAACTATGCGAACCGCATTCTGCATTATGGTGGTTGCTGCTGCTGGGACGAATGGGGGACACCAGGGACTTAAAAGTAAAGGCCTGCCCGGATGGAAGGCCCTTTGGAAAGGATACTCCTTTTTTCAGTCTTTGATGATCGGCTTTATTTACGCAAATAACAGCCCGTGATTTTGTGGGTTAACTTAAACTTGCGAGAGATCCAGAGGGAACATGAAGCATAACTTAATTTTCCAAACAAAAAGCCCGAATGCCTAACACCCGGGCTTGAAATATTATTCGCAAAAGTTTATCCGTTTAAACGGTTTAGCGGGCCTTTATTTCACTTTCAGATTTCAGCACTTTGCTGCCGTTTTTCTGTTCAATTTCATAAGCGGGCTCCTCTTTGCTGGCGTTACGTTCAACTTTTGCGCCTTTTATGGTTTTGCTTACCGGTTCATCGTGCTTTTTAACGATGTGGCCTTCAGCTTCTGATTTTCCCCATTTCCAGGTTACTTCATCTCCCTTTTTCATATGCTACACTTTTTAAGTGTAACATGTGCGGTGGGTTATTGATTTAATAAAGATGAAATAACCATCCCTCGGGGTGCCGGGCATTATTTTATTAAATGACCTATAGCGTGAATGATAGATACGGCATGTTCCGCAGCTTTCATAACCAAATGGATCAATTGAATTGCAAGTAGAGTTTTCATGGCATTTATTATTGTTGTTGTTTAGTGATCCAAAATTGCACACAAATGGCACCCTGCCGTTAGGTTTATTAGGCGAAGCAAGTGCAGTTATCGGTGAATGGAGGTAAAACATCGGAGAAATGCCGGTAAAAACAGAGTGTTGTCGGTAAAACTTTTGCGAATACTGCCGCTGCTTATCTAAAATGCTTAAGAAATATTGCCTGTTGTTTCAATTCTTGTTAGATCGTAATATTGGAATTGTATTGATTTTGTTACATTTGTTGCAGTAGTAAATTCAAATCACACCTAATTAATTATCACGAAATGAAAAGAAATGCCTTGTTATTGGCACTCATGCTATTGTGCAGCATAACTCTGAAAGCACAGATCAAACAAATTGCAGAAGGCCCCGTATTTGAAGAACCCGAAGAGGGCTTTGCCAAAATACTTCAATTTAAAAATGGCAGCACCATGTTTGTTCATATCGATGCAAAAAAAGGCATTGATGTACGCAGATATGATGGTACACACAAGGAAACTGCTGTAAATCATATCGACCCATCATACGGAAAACTAAAAAACGGCAGCATTAAAGGTTTTTTTGAGATCAGTGGTAACGCTATTTTATTAGTTAGTGAAATTGATGGCCGCGTACCATCACTTTACCGGATTACAATTGATGGAAAGACAGGTAACCTGATAGATGACCGCAAAATAGCTGAGTTAAATAAAATGAGCATGTTTGCGGGCTATTCAATGGTATTTGGTAGCGTGCCCATGCCTGATTTTTTTGTTCGTAAAGATCCGGATAGCGATAACTATGCAATTGCTTTGTTCAACTCGTTTGAGTCGGACAGGAGCAAACGGATTGAAATTGTGGCCTATGGTTCTGATAACAATGAGAAAAGCCGTGCCTATTATAACTCACCTGATGATAGGTACAAGTATCTGAAATACCTTGATATGGCGGTGATTGGTAGCGAAAAGGTTTGCGTATTGGCTTATGCCTCTAACTCGCAATCGGGTGGAAACGATGGGGAGCTTATTTTGGCAGGTTTGGATAAAGGCGCGAAAACGGTTACTTTAAACGAACTTGATTTTGCACGAAATGAGGCGGTATCATGGGGCCTTGCCCGCTATAGTCCAACCGTAAAGCAGATCATCGTATCTGTAACGGTTAAAGGCAGAGGTAATAAGTATACCCCTTTACTGGCGTTTGTAAATCCCTTTGATAAAAAAGTTAACCGGGTTGATGCAGCCATCCCCTCATCAAGGATCATCAATTATCCTAAAGATGAATTTGACGGAGTACCTGTTAATTTGTTTTTAAATACCGACGGAACATTCAGTATCGTTTTTGAACAGATCAGCATTACGGTTGTTAGTTATTCAGGTATTAATATTGGTCCTGTAGCTCCGGGAAGCTCCACCAGTTGGCTGCGCAACATAGCCATTGTAAACTATAGCAAAACAGGCGAGTTTATAAACGATTATATGATTAGGAAGAGGCACGATGTTAACGCGGCTTATCTGCAACCTTATTATCAATCTATACGCCATGACATGGGCCAAATGTTATATAAAGGTAACCAGTATAAATCATTTGATTTTATAAGTGCCGGCCCGCGCAGTTATGTTGTTTTCAACGATACGGAACGTAATAGTGATGCACAGGAAAAAGGGGGGGTAATAACTATTGAGGGAGTAAGTAATTGTGATGCATTTGTTTATCCACTAAAAGGTACCGACTTAATACCTAAAAGGGATTATCTTTTCGGTAACCCGGAAAGTAAGAAGGATCATAACCTGGCACTGTTTACGATATCTGATTATGATAAGCAAAGCAATGTTTATGCGACGCTGAAGCTCGAAAATCAACATGGTAATAAAGGTGTTAAGGTTATTTGGCTGCAGCCGTAAATGAAATAAGCCGATATTAAATAACAAAGCCGATTTGCTTAATTGCAAATCGGCTTTCGATTTTCATAGATAGATGAGCATATCAACTCACCAGGTTGGCCAATGCCTGGATAACTGTCACCGTATGTTCCTGTAAGGTGATCATCACAGCAATAAGCGGATTGTAAAATGTTTTCATGATAATTTTATTTGCCGCAAATATGTGCCCTTAGCTTTTTGTTAAACAGGGATTTTAGGTGAAACGGCATAAAATGTCGGTGAATGGACCGCGGGCGCAGGAAAAGTACTGTCAAACCGGTGTTTTACGACCAAAATCCATGTGCCCTGATCTGGCTTGATGGATAGCCCTGCAATTTTAACAACTTACGCAGTTCGCCTACCATGGTATGGTTGCCGGCAAGGTAAAATACCGAATGTTCAAGGTTG
>NZ_DASVOB010000162.1:0-2634 GCF_036383575.1 Mucilaginibacter sp. | reverse complement strand
CCTCATAGGCCATGCCTGGCTTCAGCTTAGCGGCTTTTTCGCGTGCAGGCTTGATACTCACACGCTTGATGTTGGCCGTTTGGCGAATGTGCTGATCATTCAGTGTCCAGGTGGTAAATGTTCTTAAACCAATGCTATCTTTTAAAGGTACATTGATATTTACCGGGAAAGGCACAGACGGACTATTATTATCCGGCATTTTGCCGTTTAACGCATAACGTACTTTAGCCCCTTGCAGCGGGTAGTTTAACGTTAATTTAAACCGGTTCTTATTGGTGATGACATTATCAACCCCATCAATATCAGGCAGGCGGGCATTGAAATTCCACAGCTTGAACAAACCATACTGATTTTTCATTTTCCAGCCGAAGCGTTCCAGGTCCTTTTCATTTTTCGGGCTCCAGGTGAGTTCGGCCACGGCAAGAGCCCGGGGATAAACCATGTATTGCAGGTGCTGTGCGTTAGGTACTTTTTCGTTCCAGATGTTGCCTTGGGCTCCTAAAATGTATTCGGCTTCGGCGTTAGTTAGTTCTTTTGATTGAGGTTCGTAGTTGTATACCATTTGCCAGGTAACCGGCGGGTTCCAGCCTATGGGTTCCAAGTCTTCATTGGCTTGCGGGGCATCAAAATACATGTATGGCAAAGGTGTCATTACCACGTGATGATGCATTTTGGCGGCTGCTATCCCTCCGGCTTCGCCCTGCCAGCTCATTACCGTGGCCGATTCGGCAAGTCCCCCCTGTAAGATCTCGTCCCAGCCTACCAGTCGCTTATTTTTCGAGAGCAGGAATTTTTCTATCCGTTTAATAAAATAACTTTGTACTTCTTTTTCACTTTTCAGGTGTTCACGTTTCATCAAGGCGACTGCGGTCGGGCTTTTCAGCCAGTCGACCATCTCTGCTTCATCACCACCTATGTGAATGTATTGGTTGGGGAACAAGGCTATCACTTCGGTCAACACATCTTCCATAAATTTGAAGGTATACTCACTTGGGTCGAGCATGCGTACGCGATGTTTGGCCCCTGTGGAGTCCTGGCAACCCAACTGAGGGTATGCAAAAATAGCAGCCTCGCTATGTCCCGGCATTTCAATTTCGGGCAGGATTGTTACAAACCTGTCCTGCGCGTACTTGATCACCTCTCTAATCTCATCCTTGGTATAAAAACCATCGCGGCCATCATCAATCAGGTTATCCAGCTTACGGAACTCGCCTCGTTTGGCATAATAACTGATTTTTGAACCTACTTCGGTAAGGCGGGGATATTTATCAATCTGGATGCGCCAGCCTTCATCGTCGGTTAAATGCCAGTGAAACGTATTGAGCTTGTAATGCGCCATTACATCAATGTATTTTTTCACCTCATCAACTGTAAAAAAATGGCGGCTTACGTCCAAACTTAACCCACGCCAGCCAAAACGCGGCTGATCAGCAACAGTACACGCACTTATTTTCAATGCCTGACTTTTATCTGTCGGCAATAATTGAATCAATGTTTGTACTCCGTAAAACACGCCAGCACCATTACCGCTGATACTTACTGATGCCGGGGTTACGTGCATGGTATAGGCACTCTCCGCGTTAGACCAAACATTGTTTAACCTGATAGCCGTATTAGCCGGGATCTTTTCAAATACCTTCACCGTAGTTTGCAGCCCATAATTTTGATTCAGGTAATCCTGCAGGTATTTCCCGATCGGCTCGGTTTCTTTATTAACCCCGATAATAGCATTCTTATTCAAGACAAAACTACCGTTGCCGGCTTTCAAACTTACCGGTTGCGGTATAATATGAAACTGCGCATTTACCGTTATTACTGATAAAAGCAGCGAAACAGATAGAATAATATATTTTAACGATAGTGTTTTCTTCATTTCGGGAGATGATGCATAAGGGGTTATACCTTAACAGTGATATTCTTTTTATAAAGGATCCAGACCGGGATAAAAATGATCAGCACAGTCAGGATAGCACCCGCCAACGAAGCATTCTCGGGTGACAGATATGGCATAAACGCATTATTGTAAGTGAACGACCATAAATTGGTTTTACCTACCGGGATTGCCGCTATTACAGCAGGAATAATATCGGCCAAAACATAGGCGGCAATAGCATTACGACCAAAAGCCAGAAATGGCGGCAGTAAGGCTTTATGGCCTTTGATATCGATAAACCAGTAGGAAAGCGCCAGGATATTGATGGCCAATCCGGCAGTAAGCAGCACAAATGAGCTTGTCCACAGTTGTTTGTTGATGGGGAAGAATGTATTCCAGATCAATGCCAGCACGATCAAGACAATACCCACACCCATCATTTTAAACAGATGAGTACTGGTTTTGAACTTGCCAGTTTTAAGCCAGGTTCCGGTGAATACCCCTAATAAACAAGTTGCAACAGAGGGGATTGTTCCCAGTAAACCTTCCGGGTCCCAGGTTTTGGATGAGCCCCAAAGGTGATTTTCGGTAAAAACCGATCTATCGATCCAGGCCCCTAAATTAGTGGCGGGCTCCAGATTAGGTGCGCCGAACCCGGGGACAGGTATCAGCATCATTAATAAATAATAACCGATGAGACAGCTTACAGCAATAACAACCTGCGTACGGATGCCGGTTTTAACGTACAGCAAGGCGGTTAT
>NZ_DASVOB010000161.1:0-4886 GCF_036383575.1 Mucilaginibacter sp. | reverse complement strand
GGATGCGATCGGCTATGATTCATATGCTTTAGAAAGTTATTTTGGGCGATTAACGCTTGATTATGATAACCGTTATATCCTGAACGCGAGTTTACGTTCCGATGGTTCTTCACGATTTTCGTCAAATAAAAGATACGGCACATTTCCTTCGGTTTCTTTGGGCTGGCAGGTAATGAATGAATCTTTTATGAAAGAAACCTCCGTGGCCAACACGCTTTCACAGCTTAAATTAAGAACAAGCTATGGTGTAACGGGTAGTTTAGCCGGCATCGGTAATTATGCCAATCAGTCGCTGGTTTCGGGTGGTAACTCATACAATAATCAGGGCGGTTTGGTCATCACACAAAATGCCCAGAACCTTACCTGGGAAAAAGCCGCGCAGTTTGATATTGGGCTTGATGCCGAATTGTGGAACGGACGTATAGGGTTTACAACAGATTTTTTCTATCAGAAAACAACTAACCTGCTATATAATAAACCGGTATATGCCACAACCGGCTTTACTTCGGTAGCTGCCAATATAGGGGCATTAAACAACAAAGGCTTAGAGCTCGCCTTAAACGCCAAAATACTTACCGGCGAATTTAAATGGGATGCTTCAGCCAATATTACCTTTGTTAAAAACAAACTGCTTTCGTTATATGATGGCAGCAATCAATACATAATCCCGGCTACGGGCAGCAATTTATTAGGAGGCGGAACAGGGATCCATGCCCTGATCAACGGCCAATCTATCAGTGCTTTTTATTTATTAAAGCAAACCGGTATTTACCAGCAGGACAGTGAGGTACCGGCCAAGTTATATGCTAAGGGCGTAAGGGCTGGAGATATAAAATATGATGATGCTAACGGTGATGGGGATATCACCGCTGCCGACAGGCAATATGCAGGAAAAGCAACCCCGGATTATTATGGCGGTTTTACCACTAACCTTAGCTATAAAGGTTTTGACCTAAGCTTATTTGCGCAATACTCTGTAGGCGCCAAAGTATATGCATCCTACAAAGGCGGCAGCCCGGAGGGAATTGAGTCGTTAGGTAACGCATTTTCAACCGCGACATTAAATGATGGCAGCAAAACGGAACAGTTTTATAACGTAGATGCATATGCTGCAACCCATTATTGGACAGGCCCGGGCACGAGTAATTTTATGCCGAGAGCAATAAGGGGCGGCGTGTTTACAGGTTATACCAATGGTTATAATGAAGAGCCCTCTACTCACTTTTTAGAAAACGGATCGTACCTGCGGTTAAAAACACTAACCTTGGGCTACAACCTCCCTCCTGCCATTTTAAAGCGATACCATATCAGCGCACTGAGGGTCTTCGCTTCGGTTGATAACCTGTACACTTTTACTAAATATGACGGTTACGATCCTGAACAATCCTATGTCACCAACCCGGGAGACCCTAATTACGGTGTTGATTTTGGTTTACAATCGTCTTTGAGAACCATCCTTTTTGGATTTAATTTAAAATTTTAATCATGCATAAATATAAGATGATGAAAAACTTAAAAAGATTTATGATGCTTTCGTGTATCAGTTTGGTACTATGCGGTTGCTCAAAGCAGTTAGACCTGTCGCCACAGAATGCCATACCCGTAAGTTCACTGGGGGTAAATGATATACCACAGCTAAGAACCGGTATGTACGCAACTATGGAGGATGTATTGTTCAATTTCTGGTTCGATTTTGATAAAAGAGGCGAAAACCTTACAGGCGGCCCCGGATATAATGTGGTTGACCCGGTAAGTATGAACGCCTCTGATGCCGATATAACCAGTTACTGGCGAGGTGCCTATAAAGGGATTAATACCGCCAATATTTTAATCCGGAACGTTGATAATTTAGGTACAGTGGCTACTGCAGCTCAGTTATCCTATAAAGGCGAGGCCTTATACTTCAGGGCACTTATTTATTATAACCTGGCAGCCAGGTATGGCGGTGTACCAATCCTTTTAAAAAGCACAACCGATGCCGTTCAGCGATCGACTGAGGCACAGGTTTGGGCACAGATCAAAAGCGACCTGGTAACTGCCCGATCACTCGTAGGCACTTTCAGCAATAATCTTTATATATCCGACCAGGCAGTGAAAGCGTTAATGGCAAGGGTTTACCTCGCTACTGGCGATAATGCCAATGCCATAACTTATGCTGATTCTCTCATCAATTACAGCAGCGGCAAATTTACCTTATCAACAGACTCCATGTCTTACTCTACCATGTTTACTGCAGGCTCAACAAGCAAAGAGATCATATTTGCACTGGCTAACAACAGTACAGCCAATACGCATTCATTTTTGAGCCAGGTGAACGACACCAAGGCAACCTGGCCATATTCGCCCAGTACCTTTACTTATAAAAATTTATATAGTGATGCGGTTACACCCTTAATTAAAACGGGAGACAAAAGAAAAGCTGCGGTATTTTCATCTGATCCTACCCGGATCATTAAATTTCCGAATGGTAAGGCCGGGCAGCAACTGGCTGTATCCTCCAACCCTATCGCTACCCCGATCATCGTATCCCGATTAGCCGAAATGTACCTGATCAAAGCTGAAGCACAAGGTGCATCGGCAGGCGCAACTTCACTTGCCTCTTACCTTAACAACCGGTATAAAGCGGCACCCAGCGCAGCATCAGTTGCTGCACTAACAAGCTCACAATACCAGAACCTGATCCTGAATGAATTACGCCGTGAGTTTTTTGCGGAAGGTCATTGGTGGTATGACATTAAAAGAACCGGAAGGACTGATCTACTGACCACCCTGAACGGGCGTACCTATCTTTTATACTATCCAATCCCCCAAACAGAAAAGGACCTGGCAGGATATACACAAAATCCCGGCTATTAAAACTATCCGTTAAACTATAGCAGATGCCAGTCAGGGCATCTGCTGCTTAAAACTTACTATGACTACTATAAAAAACCTGCTTTATATATACTGCGGACTGATGCCACTCGCGGGGTTTTGCCAGTCAAAAAGCAACAGCAATATTGAACAGCATTATCAATGGGCTATTCATCAGCTCAATAATAAAAATTCAAAATCTGTTTTAGTTACCGCACATCGCTGCGATTGGAGAAATTCGCCCGAAAACTCTGTACAAGCTTTACAGAACTGTATTGCCATGGGCGTTGATATTGCCGAATTTGACCTGTGTAAAACAAAGGATGGGCAATTGATCATTATGCATGATAAAACCATCGACCGTAGTACCAACGGAAAGGGAAAACCTGAAGACTATACCTTAGCCGAGATCAGGAAATTCAAATTAAAAAGCGGTACAGGGCACCCCACTATACATACTATTCCTACATTTAATGAAATGCTTGAAACCGCCAAGGGAAAGATCATTATAGATATAGACAAGGGCTATGACTATTATGATGAGATCATCAAAAAACTTGACTCAGTTAAAATGTTTGATCAGGCTATTTTTAATATCTATGGCTTGCCTTTAGACAGTGTAAAAGCCCACCACCAAAACATCCCGGAAGAATTGACCTTACAGGTAATCGTAAACCCTAAAGATCCAAATGCGGAAAGCATCATCAACTCCTATAAAACCCGCCCTAAAACCATTATACAGATCATCTTCAGCAATGACACAGACGCTATTCTGGCCAAAGTACCTGTCTTAAAGAAAAGCTACCCGATCTGGTTCAACGCTTTATGGCCCGAACAAAATGGCGGACATGATGATGATAAAGCTGTTGAAGAAAACAAGCCCGATGAAACCTGGGGATGGCTGACAGAGCATGGCGCTAACATTATACAAACAGACAGGCCCAAAGATTTACTTCATTACTTAGCATCAAGAAAACTGCGCCCTTAAAGCCAATTGCCTTGTGACCGGTGTTGACTTCAATAAAATGACCATTCCTTTGATTTCAGTTCGGCGGTTCTGACTACCTAAAAAGAGGTCAACCAATTGGCAGGACAGATTAATAGAAAAAATATAGTAAAAGTCCAAAACATGCCGCTGTTGCAGATTAACAGCGGCATGTACCGTTTAAGGACTCACTTATTATGATAACAATACCGTTTTTTTGAAAAGCCCGGAAAATGATCAGGTAAAATGCACAGATGATATCTTTCTGTGCATTTTTCGCAGAAATGTCTGTTTGCTATTCCAACAAATCTCACCAGGTGGCTACCCGATGTCTTGAATACTTTTGCTTAGTGAACTATCATAAGAAACAACTAAAACAATTCTTCAATACAAAGCCTGAATAGTCAGCGATGCAACTCAATCGTTATTTTATTTCAGCCATACCAATTGTACGGGCCCCAACAAACCAGACGGCTGCAATGGTGAATTAGCATTGTAAAATGGTATCGCCGTGTAAGTTATTTTCTGCTTCATATCTGCCTGTTGGTCTCCAATTAACCTGTTCACCCAAAGATTAGTTACTTTTATCTCCAACCTATTTTCTCCAGGCTTCAAGACGTTGGTTACATCCACGCTGAAAGGTTTTTTCCAAAGGGTACCCAATGGCTTTCCGTTTACAACTACTTCTGCTAAATTCTTTACATCTCCCAGATCCAAACGTATCTGTGCACCTATCATCAATGTATTTACCGGGATATTAATTGATTTTGTATAGGTGGCTGTACCGGAGAAGTATTTAATGCCGGGATCAGTATGTGCTGTGTAAGAGATCAAGTTCTCAAATGTCGCTTCAGGCGGTGCTCCCCGATCAGGCTGGAATGTAACTTTCCAGGCTCCTTCAATACTTTTTACCCGGCGCTCTGTTCTGACAGGAAGGGTAACTGCATTTTTTTTTGCAGGTGACAAAAACACTACAAATAATGCATCATTAGGAGTTAAGCGGAGGGAAACGGATGTATAGCCATTTTTTATTTTATAAGAAATAGGC
>NZ_DASVOB010000160.1:0-11858 GCF_036383575.1 Mucilaginibacter sp. | reverse complement strand
TAGGACTTATCATCAATAGCATATAAACCATTGCCAAGCGTTTCGATATTGCCTGAAGCGAGGTGATAAAACAGGCCATCTACAGCATTAGCAAGGGTTATTTCCCGGTGGATGCCCTGTCCTTTATCCATCACACTGCTGGCATCAGTTACAGGTGAACCGTAGACGATATATTTAAAAGCCGGAACATCATCGGCATTTAAAACATAGCCTTTAGGCCGGTATCCTGTACCGGCGGTATCCAAAGCCCAGGCTGCATTTGCATCGCTGAGTTTTTCAATGGCTGGTACAGGTTTGCCAAGATATTGAACAGAACCAGCCGGGCGCGATGAACCATCGCCCCTGTCATGCCACATGGGGGTGGCATCCAGGAAGCCACCGCGCCAGATCTCTACAATCATTCCTTTATCCAGATCATAGGTATAATGCAACAACTCCGGGCTGCCAACATTTACGCCATGTGTAACCCTGATGCCTCCCGGCAGATCGGAGAAGCTTCGCAGTATAGTATTGGAAGTAGCGTTTATCAAAATCGGATCAACAGGATCATTGTTACTTACATTGGCGTCGCTCAATAAATACTCGCGGATACCAGGGCCTGATACAGTGAGCCCTAAAGCAGGCTTGGCCCAGTCGATTGTTTTTGAATAGAATAATTCAAAGGGATGATCGCCAGGTTGCAATTGTATTTTGCCTTCAGCCCGGTTTTCATTTATTGCCACCGCATCAACACTATTAATGCGCAATGTGCCTTTACCACCGGGTACACTCAACTTAAAAGCATATTCGCCGGCTTCCTTTACCTGGATATTACCAGTATAGCGGATCAGAAAATCATTGCTCAGCTTGCTTTGGTTTGATGACAATACAGGAGAAGTTCCTTCAGATTCCGGCTTTAATTTTTTATAATCATCGCCCTTAATATCACCGCCCTTATAAACCCAGTATTTCAAGTTTGAAAGTGTTGGATGCGGTTTGTCATAACTGGTTATCTGAATATTCCTGAAAGCTACCGGCCCATGATCGCCCTGTAAACGCAGGGGGCCTGTTGCAGCTTCTTTATTGTCAAAAGCCCCACGGGTTGGCCCGGCAAGCTCTACATTATCCTGGATCAAAACACCGTTCAACCATACATAAAGCACTTTGGCATTGCTGATCTTTTGCCCATTTGCATCAAACCGCGGTGCCTGGAACGAGATTTTCATGTGCTGCCACAAACCCGGCGCCCTGCTGGCATTTTGCCTTGGCGCATGGCCGTCATAACCTTGCTGCCCCTCGGGTTTACTATCGTCCCAACGTTCGTAAATCCCCCCGTTATCGCCCGATTTTGGGTTTACTGTTCCCCAGCTATCTAATAGCTGAATTTCATAACGCCCCTGCAAATAAATGCCGGAGTTTGAGCCTTTGGCCATCATATAATCAAGCTCCAGGTCAGCATCTCCATAAACAACCTTGGTAAACAGATCTTTTGCCCCCTTTTTGCCTGGCAGGTTTACCAAAATTCCGTTGCCATCTTTAACGGTTAAAACTTCATCCTGCACAATATCGGCTTGTGCGTTGGCCGCTACTTTCCAGTTTGATGATGGGTTATCGAAAAAAGAAAGATCATTAAGGGGTACTGCGTTTTGCGCCCGGAGTTGCTGGCAACCCAACAGGCAAACACAGGCTATCCAAAACTTTTTTCTGCCGAAGAGCTTAGGAGATTGGTTAAAGCAATGCATTGATTTTAATTATAATATGGTTTACTGGCTAAGGCGCGTAATAATGTCGGCCTTACATTTGTAATGCAAGATAAATAATTTACGCAATCGATTACGAATAATATTTTATCATTATCCGGTATAATTCCCACAGGCTAAAAACACCTAATTTACAAGTCTTTGATTCCCCTTATCATCGAAAACGGTTACGCTTAATATATTATCATTAAGCTGTACGAAACGGCCCGATTGAGAGAGAAACGACGAGCCAAAATAGAACTCCTGCCTTGAGGTTTTACCGTTTTTGTATTTGATCAAAGCATATACGTCATTTGCCTTAACCGGAATGGTTTTTCCTTTATTTTCTGATCTGAAAATCTTTAAAACATCTTTATGTTGACTTGCTGCTAAGATCATCCGTCCGTTTTTGTCACGGAATTTCACCAACGCTTTACCATCTCCCGGGATATAAATGCCACTCTGTAAAATGCTTAACGGCTTAAAATTACCTTTTCCATCTCCTTTCAGCATCAAACCGTTAAGCGCATCATAGCGGCCTATGGTAGCATCACCGCCATAATCATTGCCATTAATAACTACATCAAGATTACCGTCACCATCAAAATCGCCGGTTTCCATACCGTTCAACGCCGATACCTGGGCCTCAACAGGCAGCGGGATGGCTGTAAATTTACCGTTTCCGTCGTTCCGTAAAAAACACGATTGCAGGGTATTAGCCTTTAGCCTCAAGGCATCTTTCCTTTGTTCGGGCGAGAGCACCTCATCCATCGTTGCCAATGCAAACGATTTGTAATTGGTAAATTTCTTTCTCATGCTGATCATCTGCTTCAACATATCATCACGACCATACATCGGAAACTCTTTTTTATCGCCGTTTTGATCAGGCAGAAAAATAGACGGAATGGCACTAAAAATGCCGCTTTTATCAAATTCCTTTGCCGTTATGTAAACAGGATATTGTTCGCTGGCTTTGATCAGGCTGTTCTCGCCCAAATTTCCTACAATATAATCCGTGCGGCCGGTATGCCTGAAATCACCGGCTACCAATGAGTTCCACCAGCCCAGTTTATTACTCACACCTGATTGAGCTGTGGTATTAACAAACTTACCATGCTCATTTTTAAGGAAGGTAACCGGCATCCATTCGCCGGCCATGATCAGGTCGGGCCAACCATCGTTATCATAATCGGTAAACAGCGCGTCGCAAATCATGCCTATGCTCTTTAGCATCGGGGCAACCTGCGCCGTGACATCGGTAAATTTAGCATGGCCGTTTTGGCTGTCATTCCTCAAAATAAAGCTCGAAACCGGGTTGGGATACTTCCATGGCTCAACCCGGCCCGATACAAACAGATCGGGTTTGCCATCTTTATTATAATCACAAGCCCGCACGCAAAGTTTACTGGTTAAGTTTGCAGGTAAAGCATCCGCGGCAAGCGTAAAATTCCCTTTGCCATCATTGATATAAAGCCTGTCCTGGTATTCGGCGCTATTTGCTGCAAATTCGTAGCCTCCACTGGCGGCGTATAAATCCAGTTTACCATCGCCGTTGGCATCAAAAAGCAGCAGTCCCTCGTCTTTAAAATTATGAGTGGGATTGATATTGCCTGTTAACAAGTTACGGCGATCAAACTTACCATCGGGCATCTGGAAAAAGATCTGGGCCTGATCATAAGCGCTTCCTCCAACAACCAAATCATCAAAGCCATTGCCATCAATATCGCCAATGGCTAAAGCCGGGTTATAGTCAGATAATTTGTGAGGTATCAATTTTTGAATGTTAAAATCCAGAAAATTGGATCCCTTGTTGGTATAATGAATCCCGATAGAGTCTGTTACTTCTTTAAATAAGGCATTGGTGGCTATTAGAGGCTGGATAAATGAATACGGACTTTTAGCGTTATTAATATCTACTTTGATTTGCTGATCGGTCTTTACGTTAGCTAATTTCTCTTTTTTACCATTCGGCCATTTTATTACAACCGAATCAATCGAATTAACTTTCCCTAAACCAAAATGAGCTATGCTTTGTACAGTTGAAATATATCCCCGGTAAGGATTATTTTCATATACCTGTTTTTTGTTTTTATCGTAGAAAATCTCGGCGGTAGCACCTAAGCCATTGATGTTTTGCGGGTCGCCTTTGAAGCTAATTTGCAGGTAGTGGGTTTTATCAAGGTTGCCTTGATCATCACGCGATGTATTGCGGTAAACCAGGGCTTCGTCATTGATATTGTTTACTACCATATCCATAGCGCCATCGTTATTCAGGTCAACATATACCGCTCCGTTTGAAAAAGTTGGCAGGCTTAAACCCCAATCTTTACTTACATCGCTGAAGGTGAGGTTGCCGTTATTAACGAACGCGTAATTATGCAGCTTAATTTCGGGGATCTGATCCAAAACCTTTTGTTTGGAGGTAACGGCATAAGCCTGCTCGCGATAGGTCATAAAATCATGATCAGATACGTCCTTCGGAAAACCGTTGGTTACGATCATATCGCGGTAGCCGTCGTTATTAAAATCAGTTACCAGCGGTGTCCAGCTCCAGTCTGTTTGGGCGATGCCGCTTAAAAAACCTATTTCACTGAAGGCAGGTGTACCAATGGCCCCATTTTGCCCCAGACGTGGCCCCTGGTTTAATTGCAGGGTATTGCGCACATACTGATATTGCGTACCATAAAAGTCAAAGTTTTGATAGGTTTGATAACTATTAGCGCCGAGGATCATTTTTTTGCGATAATTATCCTCCGGGTTCATATCCAGTTCAACAACATCGGGCAGTCCATCGTTATTGATATCAATAACATCCTGCCCCATGGAATTGTATGATGTGTGCTTAAAATACTCTTTGGTACGGTTAGTGAAAGTACCATCATGGTTGTTGATGTAAAGGATGTTGTTTGATATGAAATCATCCGATACATAAATGTCTTTCCACCCATCGTTGTTAAAATCGACAGTTGTGGCGGCATGGCCGTAGCCATCCAGGTTTATACCTGCCTGCGCAGATACATCATGAAATACCCCGTGATGTAATTTTTCATCCCAATCATTACGATATAATCTTCCCCTGCTATGATTTACCGTGTAATTTGAATTGCCGAATAAATTGGGATTATAACTGGCAGTGGCACTGTTTACGGTGAGGTACATATCCAGATCACCATCGTTATCATAGTCAAAAAAACTGGCCATGGTTGATTGCGCACCGGCCTCAAGGCCATACGCTGCAGCCTCATCCTTAAAATGAGGAATACCATCTTTATCCTTCCCCTGGTTAACGTATAATATGTTACGTCGTTTCAACGAATCTTTGGATATGGTATTACAAACATAAATATCAGGTAAACCATCATTGTTGATATCAACTACTGCAACTCCCCTTCCCCATCGGCCCAGGCCATTTACGCCGGCAGCATCTGTAATATCATCAAACTTAAAATCACCTTTATTTAGATACAACTTACTTGCTACCATATTACCTGTAAAATACAGATCGGGCAGGCCATCGCCATTAAAATCACCAACCCCCACGCCTCCGCCATTGTAAATATTCACCAGGTCCAGAGGGTTTATCGAATCATTTTCGCTGATCTCATTTTTAAAATGAATACCGGAATGTGAAGACGCTACCTGCTGAAAAAGCGAAGCTTTTTTGCAGGAAAGCAGTACAGATGAACATAATATAACGATATGTAAAATTCTCTTCATCGATTAGGGGATTGGTTTGATTTTTTAAAGATAATAATTAACGTAAAAAAGGCTTTCTCCCCAAAAGGAGAAGCCTTTTCTGTTAAATCATAATATATATTAATTACCGTATGCCGGGTTTTGAGTTAAATTGGGGTTTAATCCACGCTCAAGTTGCGGAATAGGATAAAGGTCACGGCCAACAGGAAGTGATGTATTATATAAACCATGCAGCTTTAAACCATTGTCTGCATCAAGCTTTGCATCAGCAGTGTTGGGGTTAACGATCATGTTGGTATTGTTATCAACCGTTCCGTAAGCCTTTTTGATGAACTCAGCAGCTACACCAGCCCTGCGCAGGTCATAAAATACAGAATATTCGCCAGAAAGTTCGTGTCTGTATTCGCTGTAAACCATTTGCAAAGGATCGGTTATCGGGCTTGATGCCGAACCGTCATAATTTGCGCCATCCTGCATCACAGCCGGAGCTGTACCGCCCCAGGCACGGTCCCTTACTTTTTTAATAGTAGCTAAACCACCGGCAGCATCACCTGTACGGATCTGGCATTCTGCTTTGTCAAGCAACACCTCGGCATAACGTAACAGAATTTGGTTTTGAGCACCAAATATTGTTGAGTTACCAGAGTTTGCGTCAAGGTTTGGATCTCTCCACATTTTGGCGCAATAAAAACCAGTACGTAAACCATCACCGTCAGAGCCGTACCATGGGTTAGCATGTGTACCGCAGGTATTGATGATCTTACCGTCATCGCCGGTATATTTAGCTTTTACATTAGGATCGGAACTTGCAAATCCAGCTACTACCAAAGGATAAACTTTAATTCCACCCCTACCGATGATCCCCGGGCTGATATTCTGATCGCCAGGGCCAATCACTGTTGCCAGTTTACGTTTGTCGCCAGCCTGGTATGAATAATATAATCCCGGATTAGCATAATCGTAACCGAAGTTCGAAACCTCTTCCGGCCAGCTGAAATCCGAGATCCAGGCTACTTCGTTACCGGCACCCCAGCTTTGGGTACCCGCTACGGTGAATTGCACCTCAAATACCGACTCAGCATTATTTTGATGGCTATACTCATTCACATCTATAAAGTTAGGCATCAGTGAAAAATGGCCATCCAACTGGTTAAAGTTTGCCAGTGCACCTGCATAATCTTTATTCCACATTTGCGCGGCACCTTCATATGCTAAAGCAGCACCTTTTGTAGCCCTTCCAAGTTCAGAAGCCGGCAGATCTTCTCTCCATGGCAATAAACTTGCAGCTTGTTTAGTATCGGCAATTACCTGAGCAAATACCTGCTCCTGGGTGCTTCTTGGAGTTAAACCGTCTGTTACTGATTTAAGCTCCAGTGGTACGCCCCCAAAACTACCTGCCAGGTAATAGTAGGTCATTCCGCGTAAAAAGTAAGCTTCGCCAAGCAAGCGGTTGCCTAAACTTTCGTCAAGTATCCCTTTAGCTTTCATTTCCGGGATGATTTCAATTGCGGAGTTAGCCCGTGATATGCCTACATAAGCACGCTGCCAGAAAGTCCTGATCGGACCAAAATCTGTAGTGATTGCATAATAGTTATAAAAACGATCGTTACCCCAGTTAAAAAAATCGTGAGTTTGAAAGTTTGCGTAATACCAGATCGACTTCTTCAGCAAATCGGCATTTTGATAAGTATCATAAATTGAATTTACGAGCGCTATACCGTCAGAGGCCTTTTTAAAATAAGCATCTTTGGTTAGCTGCGTATCGCTTGTTTGATCAAGAAAATTCTTTTTACAGCTCAAAGGTGTCATCAGGGTTGCACCGAGAGCGAATAGCGTGATATATTTTTTGTTGATTTTCATTTCTTTACTGTTTTATAGCTGCCCAATTAGAAAGTTACATTTAAACCAAGTGTATAAAACTTAGATGATGGGTAATTGCCCGCATCAATACCAGATGCTGTTGCACTGCCATTAGCAGTACCAATTTCAGGATCCAGACCTTTATACCCGGTTACAGTAAACAAATTCTGGGTAGAAAAATAAATCCTCACTTTTGACAGGGTTAACCTTTTGGTGATATCAGATGGCAATGTATAACCCAGGGTAAGGTTCCGTAAGCGCAGATAGCTGCCGTTTTCGACATACACGCTTGATGGAACGTTGTTCGCGCTGGTGTCATCATTATAGGTAAGCCTTGCATAACGATTTGACGGATTACTTGGGGTCCAGTGATTAACATAATAATCGTAACCTACGTTTTCAACACCAACAAAGCCAGGGGCCTGGAAGCTTTCAAGGGTACGCTGCTGATAATTCAGGATCTTATTTCCATAAGAGCCATAGAAATACGCGTTAAGATCAAATGCCTTATAAGCAAAGTCGAGGTTTAAACCACCGTAAAATTTAGGGATCGGGCTACCAAGGCTTGTTCTGTCTGAAGGGGTGACTTGTCCGTCGCCGTTAGTGTCTGCATAATAACGGTCACCGGGTTGGGTAACGCTTTTCCAGTAATATGGGTTACTTGGGAATTTAGCCGCGGCAGCTGCATTTAAAGCATTAATTTGTGCCTGCGACTGGAATATGCCTAATGATTTATAACCAAAAAACTCCCCTACAGCCTGCCCGATATTGGTTTCGCTGAACTGGCCCCAGCCGTTACCGTTAAGACCGGTAACCGTGGTAAGGTTATCAATAAAGGTTAGGCTTTTATTAAGGCTAACTAATTTATTTTTAACTGTGGTAAAGGTTAAACCTAAACCGTATCTGAAATCATTTACCGTATGGTTGTAGTTTACAGCAAACTCAAAGCCTTTATTATTGATTTCACCAACGTTTTGTGCCAGGTTTTGGCTAAAACCAGTTTGGGATGATACAGGAAGGTTTAACAAAAAGTCTTTCGATCTCCTGTTATAATAATCAACTGTGAAAGTAAGCGCGCCGTTCAGAAAAGCTGCATCCATACCGATATCTGTTTGATAGTCGGTTTCCCAGCGCAGATCAGGATTGGCAGGTTGTGTAGGTGCTAAACCAGGCTGATACACCTCTCCGGACGAACCATTTTTACCAAATGGATAACCTACGTTTGTGGCCGTAGTAGCTGCGCCTCCTGATGAATATAAAGCATTATATTGAAACAATGGAATTGAGCCCTGGTTACCAACTTCGCCATAACCGCCTCTGAATTTCAAATCAGACAGCCATGAAACATTTTTCAGGAATGATTCTTCTTTTGCTTTCCAGGCTACTGAACCTGACGGAAATACACCATATTGATGGCCGTTAGCAAATTTCGACGAACCATCACGCCTAACGGTACCTGTTACAATATACTTATCATTGTATTTGTAAATCAACCTGCCAAACTGCGAGGCAAAAGTTGTTGTGTACTGGCTGCCTGTAACAACAAGGTCATTAACCTGCGCCAGATCTCTCAGGGCATTATTGATCAGTTTATCGCCGGTACCTGTCATATACCTGTAGGTATTTGACTGTGCCGAAACACCACCTACAAAGTTAATAGCATGCTTTCCGAAGGTTTTATCATACGATATGGTATTTTCCCACAACCATTCGAACGTATTATTGGCACTTTGCGAATAAACGGAGTTTTGGTTGGCCCCGCTTAATCCATATTGCTCCTGCCAGCGAAGATCTTCCGGCTGAAAAAAGTACCCAGAATAATCACTTACGTTTACACCTGCATTGGTTTTGATCTTAAGCCCGTCAATAATTGTAGCCTCTAACGAACTGCTGGCTAAAAGGTAATTATTTAGGTTTTTGTAATCGTTTTGTTCAATAGTGTACAATGGATTGCCCCAGCTTTTTGTATAAATATTGATAGGGTTAAAAAAGCCATAATTACCATTTTTATCCTTTATCTGGTTAGTTAGTTTATTTCCCCCGTCAAGCGTAGGAATAAGCTCTGTTAACTGCTGTAATGATCCGGACCCGAAAGGGTTATTTTGATCCTGTCTTGAATATTTAGCGCTGGTTGATGATTTCAGCCATTTACTTACGGTATAATCAATATTCATACCCAGGTTTAATCTCTTAAAATATGAGCCTAAAACGATACCCTTTTGATCATAATAACCGACCGAGAAAGCGGACTGAATTTTTTCATTTCCTCCACGGATACCGAGATTATAGCTTTGTTTTGATCCCTGGCGATAAATTGCATCCTGCCAGTCAACATTGGTTAATGCCGAAGGATTAGCCCATTCGGGCAACTCAGTAAAGTTACCTTCTGATGCATGATCTTCATTAGCCAGCGTGGCCCATTGTTGCGCATTAAGAACTTTATACTTTTTAGGTTTCGATTGCAATGAGCCATAAGCATCTAACGATACTTGAACCCCACCATCTCTGCGGCCTTTTTTAGTAGTAATGATAACTACACCGTTTGCAGCCCTAACGCCGTAAATGGCCGTTGCTGATGCATCTTTTAACACATCGATATTAGCGATGTCATTAGGGTTTACATTGTTGAGGCCTCCGCTTATCGGGTAACCGTCAACCACGTATAAAGGCTCATTACCATTGGTTGCCAAACTACCCACCCCCCTTATCAATACACTCACGCTGCCACCAGGTGCACCGTCATTATTAGTAACCTGAACGCCCGCTGCCCGGCCTTGCAATGCCTGGTCAACGCTGGTAACAGGCACTTTACCCACCTGATCTGCATTAATTGAACTAACTGATCCGGTTAAATCCTTACGCTTGGCAGTACCGTAACCAACAACCACAACCTCGGTAAGGGTTTTATTGTCGGGTACCAACGATACGTTAATCACAGGTCTTCCGTTTACTGCAACTTCCTGGCTTGCATAACCAATAAAACTAAAAACAAGGGTTTCATTGTTGGCTGCTGTTATTGAATAACTACCGTCGGTTTTGGTTCCTGAAGCCTGCGTGGTGCCTTTTACCTTTACGGTAACCCCTGGCAGCGGCTGTCCGTTATCCGAACTGGTGACTTTACCGGTTAACTTACTTTGAGCATAACCTGAAAAACTTATCAGCACAAGCGATAAATTTAGACAGATGAAGGCCACAACTTTTTTGATGCGTAGTTTTCCTCTCATACATTTTACTTTAAATTGTTAAAATTGGTTTGAAGCAGATGATCACTTTTTAACAGTTATTGCCAAAGAGATTATATGCTAAGTAAATGTAGTCAGAGGTAACAATCGATTGTAATACGATATGAGTGGTTTTTTGTATTATTTTAACATAAACTAAAAACAGCATATTAAAATAACAAACAACTAACTACCAATTACTTATAAATATAAAACAAAACTCAAAGCCTATATATTATCGCAATCATGATAAAATAATACACATCAATGTTAAAATTAGATCAGTGAATAAATGTTATTTTAACAATAAAATTAAATCTTGCATAAGAATACAGATTAAAATCTGTTAGGCAGGATATAAAGAAAAAGCCTCCGTTGATGGGGAGGCTTTGCACATTTAAAATCGAAAACTGCTATTTAAGCTTCACAAAATAGATCCTGTTCCTATCAACCGAATTAGTAGCCGGCAAAATCTTAGCTGCAAAACCATTTTTGCCATTATCAATAACGCCAAAATCATCATCATTTGATATGGCAAGAATATTACCCGGCAACAAAGCCAGGCCTTCGGCCTTATCATGCGGGTAAACTGTCGGCAGGTCTTTAAGCAAGTCGAGCACCTGTGTCTTGGTAACCGGGGTAATCCCTGCGGCCTGCAAACCGGCAGCATCATTAAGCTCTTCAACTGTTTTACCGCCGTATATTTTACCGTTAGCCCCGTTTGCCGGGTCGGAAACATCAGTAGCATTGCTGAGATCTATTTTAAACACTTTTTTAAACGTAGCCGGATTGGTTGGCGCACCGCCAAAATTGCCATCGCGTTCAATAGTTAGGAATGTAGTTGCATCAACAGCGGTTATATCGCTAACTCCCGTTAATGAAGTATTGTCCATAAGATAAACGTATTGCTTTGTAGCCCCCGTGGCAATATCAAAAGTAAGAATGCGCAATACCGTTGAGTTAGCAACCTTTGCTTTAGAAGGGTTATACATGGGCGACTGCATCATCCCTACCAGTGTTTTACCATCGGGAGTCATAGCTAAACCTTCCATACCCCGGTTAGCCCTGCGGGTAGCAAATACTGCCGGGATTTTACGCCCTCCAGTTCCGGTACCAAAAGGATTGATCCGCTCGATGGTTTTTCCGTTAGCATCAAAATGAACAATATGCGGCCCATATTCGTCGCTTACCCAAAAAGTTCCGTCGGCCGCCAAAACCAAACCTTCCGAATCAATACCGTCCGCACTTGGGGATAACAGATTGCCGTCAAGATCATAAGGTTTCTCCCCCGAAGCCCCCATCCCCACAGGATTTGGCAGGCCATTTAACTTTCCGCCACTGACATTTTTGAGTTCGATGGTTT
>NZ_DASVOB010000159.1:0-8649 GCF_036383575.1 Mucilaginibacter sp. | reverse complement strand
TCATCAATAAATTGTAGCGGCGCACCGGGCTCGATCTCCGGGTGCAAACAACAACTATACCTGCCAGTGCAGCAAGTAATACTCCCTGCCACAGCGAATGGATAAGCGTATCGCATAGCGCTTTAACCAGGAAATCGGTGTTTGCTTTTACAATGGTAACATCCATGGCGGTTAAATTTTATCGGTTAATTATTCTTCCAGTTTTTTGAGCAGGTCTTTGATATCCTGCAACTCCTGTTGCGATGTTTTTTTATTCCCCAGTAACTGCATTACCAGCTTACCTGCCGAGCCTTTGTACATGGTATCCACAAACTTATCTAATAGATGCGCTTTGGTTTCCTGCTCCTCCTCCACCACACTGTAGATATGCTTCATCTGGCTTTCATCGCGTTTCAGGATCCCCTTATCGGCCATGATCTGCATTAGTTTTAAAGTTGTGGTGTAGTTCACCTCTTTTTGCTTTAGCAATTCATCATTCACTAAGCGTACGGTTAAAGGGCCTTTTTCCCATAACACCTGCAGTATTTCCAGTTCGGATTTGGTTGGCTCTATCGGCTTGTTTTGTGCTTTCATATCTATCTCCAAAACAAAGGTAGAAAACTTTTCGTACGAAACAAATTTTAGTTAGGAAATTTTTCGTAGGTTAATAAAAACTGCAAATTAACTTGTAGACATCCAAAGTCTTGCACCTTAATTGGTACTACATTTGATATTGATAATATTAACTATATCGGTGTTTTTTATCTAAAACAGGGTTCAGCTTTTTTCCAAAAAACAACTGTGTATTATAAAAATCAGCTATCAAAAAAATTCTGATTATCTTCGGCACAATAATTATGCTTACCGGAAATTTACTGCCAATAAACATAAAACCCTAACCCCTTATTCACAATTTAAAGCCTCACAGATGCGCCCTTATTTCCTGACATTTATTTTATTTTTTGTTTCAACTCTCGTGTTTGGACAAAACGAAGTTTACGAAACTGGTTTAAAGGCTTTTGACGCTAAGGATTATGCGAAAGCTTTTAAACTTTTGAAACCATTTGCAGATTCAGGCGATTCTATTGCCGAATATGTAGCAGGCTTTTGCTATCTCAATCCCGAATCGGAATTAAAAAACGATTCATTGGCCGAACATTACCTGATTAGCGCTGCCGAAAAGTTTAATCCCAGGGCAATGGGCTTACTTTCTGTTTATTACTTTCAAAAGGGAATAGAAAATGAAAAATTCAAAATACAGGCATTGGTTTGGGCAGAAATAGCCGGAGCTTATGACCCGGTTTTCAATACAACAACGACAAGAATTTTGATCAGAAGATATCTGAATGAAAAAGAATTGAGCGAAGCAGAAAATATTTTGAAAGACAAGAAAAGCAAATACGACAAAATAAATCTTGATGCATTCTATAAACTCAACAAGCAAATAAAATCGATGGAGAAAGAGTCCGAAAAAACCAAGATCCCCGAAAATAAATACAACCTGATTGAGAACCCTTACCTTGACTGGGTTTACAGGTGGAAGCTTAGAGGATTTGAGTGCGATACTATGTATTATACTTCTCAAATTGAACCAGCTGTAATAGACTCAACTTTAAATAAAATTAGTAAGGGCCGGGCATTTGAAATATCGTTTCTCTATAGCAACGATAATTTAAAAACTTTTGAGATTACCAGAGACGAGCAAAACTATCTGATAAAGGAACTTAAACAATTGAAAAACCATAGATGGGCAGCCGGTATGTTTCCATATTCAAGGTGTTTAGAACAAAAGGAAATCCAACCGACCTTTAACATCACCGAAAATCTGCAAACAGAAAATGAAAAAAATATGTGCTCAATAGTTTATACGTTTTCAAAACCTATTTTTATTCGAAATGGAACCATTGCTTTGTATTTAGATCAGAAAAGGTATAGAACTAATTATACCCAGTTAGAGTTTGGCTTTTATAAACTTGAAAATAACCATTGGGATAAAATTGCAAACGTTTATCAATATTACGAAGAGCAAAAAAATTAAGGTTTATAACGGAATGATTTATTCCATAAACTCAGTAGGTGTTTTTCCGTATTGTTTTTTGAACTCCTTGCTAAAGTATTTCCTGTCGCTAAAGCCAACCATATAGGCAACCTCGTTGATGGTATAGCGTTTGGTTTTGAGCAAGATACCGGCATTGTTCATTTTTACTGACTTGATGAAATCATTCACCGACATGCCGGTAACGGCATCTAATTTTTTATACAATACCGGTTGGCTCATGCCAATTTCGCGGGCCAGTTCAGGAACGCCGAACTCTAAATTGTCGATGTCTTTTTCAATGATCCTGACCAACTTGTTAATAAATTCGTTATCAATTGTATTCACCAGATCCCTGGTTGCCTGAACGTTCTTTTCAGAAGCAGTATTTTCAATACGGCCATAATTAGCCGTGATCTGCTCTTTAAATGACTTCCTGATCCTTTCACCGGCATTTAAAAGGTTGGTAACCTGCAACAGCAACACTTCAATACTGAAAGGTTTGGTTAAATAAACATCGGCACCCATTTTAAGGCCCTCAATATGGTTTGCTCCCGATGCTTTGGCAGTCAACAAAATAACAGGGATGTGATTGGTCCGTTCATCTGCTTTGAGTTTATTGCATAACGCGAAGCCATCCATTTCGGGCATCATTACGTCACTTATAATAACATCCGGAATATGATCCTTTGCTGCTTCCCATCCCTTCACCCCGTTTTCGCTGGCAATAACTTCATAATGATTTTGCAAAAACTCAGTGATGAATGAACGTACCTCGGAATTATCCTCAATAAGTAAAATGGTGCGCTTTTTATCCCTCGATAAGGGTTCGGATGGAATAACTGGTGCTATAGAAGGTATAATATCCAATACCGGCTTTTGTACATTCAGAAAATCATTCACCGGGGTTCTTATCAAATCAGTATTTCTAAAATGAGTGGCCCCCTTGCGCAGGCTTACTACAAAGGATGTCCTGTTACCCGAAGGGGCTATTTTACTTTCTACAGAAATGGAACCTTTATGCAATTCGATGATACTTTTTGATAATGCAAGCCCTATACCGTAACCTGTATTCTGTTTGCCGTGATCATTTTCCTGGAAATAGTTTTCAAATAAATTCTTCAGGTTTTCGGGGGCGATTCCTTTTCCGTTATCTGCTACGGTAATGGTAACATTATCCTTCCCCTCCTCAACAAGGATATTGATGTAACCTCCGCTACTGGTAAACTTGAAAGCATTATGCAACAGGTTAAAAAACACTTTCTCCAACTGTATCTTATCAAAATACAGGGGGATATAGTCGGCAGAGGTAACCAGGTCGATAGTAATATTAACCGATACCGCATGATCATAAAAAGAGCTGTAAATTTCGGAGATGGTAGTAACCACATTGTGGTCTGCAATATGTAATTTCAGGTTCCCCGTTTCGGCCTTTCTGAAATCCATCAGTTCATTAACCAGTTGCAGCAGGCTATCAGAGTTTTTTTTAATGATCTGCAATTGCCTGGTTTGTGTGCCGCCCTTTTCTTCAAGGATCAGCTTTTCGACCGGGCCAAATATCAGCGAAAGATGGGTACGGATCTCGTGGGAAATATTGGTAAAAAAGTTGAGCTTTAAATGAGTCAGCTCTTTATCGCGTCGTAGTAAAGATCTCAAAATAAAGAAACGCGCCAGCAGGAATACAATACTCCCAACAAAAAGCACATATAAACAATAAGCCCAGGTAGTTTCCCAAAAAGGCGGCAATACTTTGATATGCAGGATAACCGCCTTCCCCCAAACCCCATCATTGTTTGAACCTTTTGCGAAAAAGGTATAGCTTCCCGGCGACAGGTTGGTATATGGCGCGGATGGAATATCAGTGTGCACCCAGTCTTTATCAAAACCATCCAGTTTGTAGGCGTACCTGTTTTTGTCCGATTTGATGTAGTTAAGCGCAGCAAAATCAATAGTGAACACATTTTGAGCATAGGAAAAAACGACCTTCTGTGTAACACTGATATCCTTTGAAAGCAGGTTATCCGGCTGGTTGATCCCTACCGTTTGGTTAAAAAGCTTTAACGATGTAATAACTACCGGCGGAGGGATAGTATTATCTTCAATTTTTGACGGAAAGAAACTGCTTAAGCCATTGAGCCCCCCAAAAAGCATTTCGCCATCACTCGTTTTATAGCAGGAATTGATATTAAACGTGTTACCCCCTAAACCATCGTTTTTGCTATAGGTTTTAAAGGTTTGTGTAGCGATGGAGAATTTGGATAGACCGTTACCTGTGCCCATCCACAGGTTATTCTTTTCATCCTCCAAAATGCTGAGTACATTATTGTTGGTTAGGCCTTCCTTTTCGGTATAAGGTGTAAATTTTTCGCGCACCTCATCATATTGGGCAAGGCCGCCATAATACGAGCCAACCCAAATCCGCTTTTTGGTATCCTGGTAAATACAATTAATATCATTTGACTTAAGGCCGTTTTCGGTTTTGTAAACCTTGATATGGGTATGACTGCGATCTGTTTTATATAAACCGTTAGCAGTAGCTATCCAGATATTCTTCCCGTTATCTTCCATCAAAGCCATGACAGATTTTTTTCCAATTTTGCTGATAACAGGCTGATCGGTACGCTCCAATAAAGAACCGTTTTTACGAAAAGCGACCAGCCCGCTTTGTGTACCTACCCAAAGGTTCCCTTCCGAATCATGCAAAATGCTCAGCACTTCAGAGCCTAAGGTTACCGGGTCGTTTTCCCTGTACAGGAAACGTTTAAAACTATGGTTTGCCGGGTTAAACATATTTAAACCGCCGCCATGGGTACCTATCCATACATTCCGGTCTTTATCAATATAAATCACCTTCACCAGGTCGGATCCGAGCGATGTGGGATCGCTTATCTTGTTTTGATAGGTGGTAACAACGTCGGCTTTACGGTCGAAATAGTTCAGGCCGCCCCCTTCTGTACCGATCCACAGGTTATGTTTATCGTCCTCGGCAACAGCGCTTACTACATTATTATTAATGGCCGAGTGATAACGGGCAGTTTGATAAGTCAAAAACGTGGTATTTGGATTGGACACCATGTTGATGCCTCCCCAGTAAGTACCTATCCAAACCGTGTTTGAATTATCGATAAAAACACTGTAAATAGAGTTTTGACTTAAACTATTCTTATCCTCGGGGTCATGCCTGTAGGTTATAAATTGCTTCGTAACCGGGTCTAAGATATTCACCCCGCTTTGTGTGCCTATCCAGATCTTTCCTGATTTTTCGGGCTGAAGGATCCTGATATTATTATTGGCAGGGCCTTTAGGCCCGCTATTAGCTAAAAAATGGGTAAAGGCCCCTGAGTTTTTATTGTAAAGGTTTACACCACCATGCAATGTACCTATCCATAAGTTATTAGCGGCGTCTTCGGTAATAGTGGTTACATAATTATCGCTCAGGCTATTAAGCAGCTTATCATAGTGCCTATACATTTGATAGCTGTACCTGCCATTGTGCTCCCGCATTTTGGTAAGTCCGGCCGAAGAGCCTATCCAATAATCATTGCTGCGGTCCTGGTATATAACGTGAACATTGGTGCCATACAAACCGGCAACAGAATCAGGAACCGAAATGGAGCTAAAACTGCCGGTTGCATTGACAAAGCGGTAAAGCCCATCAGATGACCAGATCCACATATTTTTGTGCTTATCTTCATAAACACAACTTATAATTTCTGCACTCGAAGGATGTGACGATAGCTTAACCCGTTCAAAGCTATCAGTTTCGGGGTTATACTTATTCAAGCCATTGCGCGTGCCCACCCAAAGTACCTGGTGCGAATCAACGACCAGTGAAGTAATATAATCAGATGAAATACTTGACTGATCTGCCGGATCATTTTTATAGATCTTAAAACTCCGGGTATTGTATTTATTAAGGCCATGCTGCGTGCCATACCACATAAAACCCCGGCTATCCTGAACAATGGCCAATACCGAATTTTGAGACAGGCCATTATCCACCGTCAGGTTTTCAAATGCTATCCGCTGACCATAAGCAGATAGCGAAATACATATGTAAAACAGGAATGTGGTTATAATTAGTTTCATCTCGCCGCCCGGAAAATAAAACTAATTAAATTTATTTTACTTACCCAACACCTATGCATTTATCATCGGGATCCGTTTGAAGTATACGACTGGTATAAATTTTCAGGAAAATCAGGAACAACTGCACTGAGCTTTGCAGGCAGGTACATCCACGGATAGAATTTGCTCTTAGGCAATACTTTTGGGCGATTAGATTTTACTTTGGATAGGCCTTTTATGTTAACCAAATTATCTATGCCGATGATATTGCCCTTAAATACATTATTACTGAATGCGGCCTTGCTGTACTGTTTTGGTGATTTGGAAAAAACAGCAGCGTTTTTACCGGCAAACAAAAAATAGTTATCATCAAAGCTTACATGATCAGGGATGCCGTTTTCAATATCTGCAACCTCGGTTGTGTATGATTTTGAACCGTCATTATAAAAGATGTTCCCTTTTACTACCGTGCTATCGGTTACGCCGGCAAAATTGAATAGCCGTTTACGGTTCAGCCCATCATTTACACTTAAGTTGTAACGGATGATATTTCCGGTGGTCATTACGTTATCCTTATTGATCAGATCAGATATGACCAGCATAAAGCCCCCTTCGTTATCATGGCTATAATTGTACTGGATAATGGTATTCCTGCTGTTGCCGTCGATATCAAAAGATTGCCCGTCGTTAGCCCAGTTATCATTTTGGGTATAGGCTACTTCATTGTATTGGATAACCGTGTTATCACTGCTGTGCGGCCAGACGGCTACCGCATTATCCTTTGCCCTGGTACGGATATGAAACAGCTTATTATGCTCAACCATAGCAGTATCAAAAGCTTTAACCACAATACCATCTCCGCCGATATCATCAAGCAGGCAATTACGGATCACCAAGTACTTATTGGGAAACCATTTAGTCCTGAATGAAAATGTACCATTACCGCGGATCCCGTTGCGGTCCACCCGTTCCACCTTGCAATTTTCAATCAGCAAATGTTCAATGTTACTTGGCTTTGGCCCCTGGCAATCCCAAAAGATGCCGTAGCCCTCTGCCGATCCTTTTTTGTTGTCGCCGTTAATATCATGAATGAACAAGTTAGCCAGCCTGATATTGTGTAATGTACCTATATCCTCGGCTAATACCCGCACTCCTGTTGGCCCTGTTTTTTGAAAAGAAACTGTGCTGTCAAAGTTTGATAGCGCCAGGTACTCCACCACTATATTTTGGAGGTTCTTCAGCAAAACCGCATCTTTAAAATGCCCGTTTGCTTTAATTTCGGGCAGGGCACCTGATCCGAAAGCGCTGAAAACAATCGGAGCTTTTACAGTGCCCGATCCCATAGGCACTAATTGACCATCCCACACTCCTCCTCTTTTGAACAGGATACTGTCACCGGCTTCAAAAACCTGTTTATTTACCCGGCTTAATGAGCGCCAGGCCTTAGCGGGGCTATGCCCATCAAATGTATCATCGCCTTTTTTATCGTCGATATAATAAGTACTGCCTAAAACATTTAATGCAGTGCAGCAACATAAAAACAGCGTTAGCAATTTTTCCATCCTATAATTTAATGCAATAGTTTAATTCTCCAGTGTCCATTCGCAGGAGTCTTGCAATAGCTTGCCGTCGATAACACTGCTTACTTCAATTTTATTTTTCCCTTTTTGTAGGGTAACCTTATCCCATACAGTGGTGTGAAAATTATCGGCCTTACCACCATTTATCACTACACCATTCACCGTCAATTTCACATTTGACCTGGTGCTGTACACTTTCACAGCAGTTGCCTGCTGATGCCGAACCGTATTTCTCCGGTCGGTAATATATAACATGGGCTCCTTATTCCAGTTAGCTTTGTAAAAGTAAAAGGCATCTTTTTTAACGGCCCTGTTGTAGGTCACGAGGCCTTTATCATTAATGCCATCGGCATCACCCTCGGTACGGATAGATGAACCAAAATCTGCCAGCGCCCATACAAACTTGCCCCATATAAATGGCCTTTTGCTAAGCTCCTGCCAGTTAACCTCATGATAACGGGTTTGCCATTCTTCGGGATGGAACCTTCCGTCGGCATCTGGTTTGTCATCATTTTCAGCATGTTTAAACGGGCTACCGCCAGCCCCGTATTCGCTTATGGCGAATGTTTTTTGCGGATAATCATGATGGGTTTTATCAGCCCACGAGCCAATTTGTTTAAACTCGCCATCGTACCACCCGTAATATTTATTCCAGGCAATAACGTCAGATACCTCGTTAAACTGACTGCCATCTAAAAAAGTAGCCGCAGTGGTTAAACGGTTGGGATCTTCTTTTTTTGCCAGCTCATTTAGTTGTTTTAAAAATGGCACCGGATCATCATGATCAAGCTTTAGCTCGTTGAACAAGCCCCAAAAGCAAATAGCTGGATGGTTATAATTTTGACGGATCATTTCAGTTAACACCTGCCTCACCTGGTTTTCCAAAGCCGGACTTTTCAAATATCCGGCTCCGGTATATCCCCCCGGACCAACAAAAGGGATCTCCGACCAAACAACCAAACCATTCCTGTCGCAGAGGTCGTAAAA
>NZ_DASVOB010000158.1:0-32186 GCF_036383575.1 Mucilaginibacter sp. | reverse complement strand
CAGGGGCTAGGTAAGTATCAAATTTGCTTGCGGCAGCAGGGGCTATCCCCCCTTATTTCAAGTCTTTAATCACACAAATAAAAGGATCTTTTTTTCGTTGAACGATTTTACCGTTCGCATCCAAGCCAATCCGTTTTGCGCGGACAGAGTTTGACTCGTTGCCGCCGATGGTGGTTACAAACGGACCATCTTTATCTACACCTTTAGCTACCACAATAGCCGAATGAGAAGGATATCCCTCCGTAGTGGTAGCAGCGCGGGCATAATCTATTTTATTATTATTTCTGTTGTTTTGTATAATGTCGCCTAATTCTGGTTCAACTTCGTTAAAATCGAATGCCCTAAATACGCCGGTATTGTCCTTGCGATTTGCAATGGCTTTTTTTGCAAACTCCCAGTGGGCGGCGCTAAATTTAAATTCGGTGCTTTTTGCCCCGGCTTCCTTCACGCACCAGGAAACAAACACGGCCGACCATGCTACTTCAACACTCTGAAAACCGAAGCCCAAGCTTTGCCAGTAGTGTTTAATTTGCGGGCCCAGCACATTATCAGTTTCAACATGATTTTTATACTGACTAAATTGTTCGGTTGCTATCTTAATCAGCGAGGTTACATAAGATGTAGGCATGAATTTCTGGATTTAAATTACTTAAAGTTAATAGGTTACAAACAACAGCACAATAGGTGAAATCACGGTATTTTTTACCGTTAATTGCACATACGTGTTTCTCCTCTCGCTGCTGCTGCAGGCGTCCACGCTTGTGGTCAGTGTTTAGGTCTTTAGTGTAAAAAAACGCTCGGATAGCATAAAGCATACGCTGGTGCACATGTGTCCAGTGTATCCTCAATGGAAAGGTACAAAGCTTGGTGAGGTATATAACGTGTTGCTAAGTATGAAGGACATAGTGACGATGAATTGCGTGTTACTTAGCATGCGGGGCACACGCGACACGCGTGCGCCAGCGAAAGGGACTATTACCTAAATTGTATTTCTGTTCAAGTGCCCGTAATCCTTCCTTCCCATCCAAATATTCCTGGCAAACCTTTCGCTTAAATTCTTCACTATATTGACTCTGTCATTTACTCTCATAGATCTTTGAATATCTTTCGATTTTTGTTTACTGTTGTGTAAACCTATTTTAGGACAAAACAAGTGTGCAATTGCCACGACACGCGCGCGCCAGAGAATTACATTATAGCAGTTTAATTTTTCGTGTGGTACCACCTAAAGAGAGTTAATTTTATAACTTTATTATTATTCATTATAAAAACCTAAATCAATGAGCAAAGACGCAGTTTTGAGACTAAAGTCGAGTACAGTTTTTAAGGCTTTGTTAAATCGAGAAATTGAAGATGGATTTTCTAATAAGTTGTCATCAAAAATCGAAATAATCGTCGAAAATGTTAGCGATTTATTGGAAAGAATACCGGAAAATATGCCGGAGTATACTTTACATGATCCTAATCATAGCGCTAAGATTGTCGATATTATCGGGAAATTCCTACCGGTTGAAACTTTACAACACTTGAATTCTATCGAGTTGACATTGATTATTTTAGCTGCCTATTTACATGATATCGGAATGACTTCGTCTAAAGAAGAAAAGGAAAATATCATTGCAGATAATGAAGATTATAAAATCCTTTTCAAAACTCTCATTGATAAAAAGGAAAAGTATGAATATTATAAATCTATGGGGGATCATAGATCTGCTACTTTTATTGAAGATCAAGTATTTACTGAGTTTCTCAGACGGAATCATGTAAATAGATCGGCAGAATATATAAAAGCTAATCTTAGCGATGGCCAATTTTTTATAGAAATTAATGGAATTCCCTTTTGGAAACATTTGGTCACTATTTGCAATGGACATGGGGTTCCGGTAAAAAAAATAAAAGACACTAAAATATATCCCACTAATACATTAGTGGGCGAGAAAATTATAAATGTGCAATTTTTAGCATTGATCTTAAGACTGGGAGATATTCTTGATTTAGATCCAGAGCGAACGCCAAAGATTATTTATGAATTTATCAATCCTCAGGATCCTATTAGTATAATTGAATGGAAGAAGCATAGATCGATAATAGGATATAGTATAACATCTGAGAAAATTTTGTTTGAGGCTGAATGTTCAATCCCAGAGGTAGAAAGAGCTTTAAAAGAGTTTATGAATTGGATTGAGATTGAAAGAAAGCAAACAATGCAATTACTTTATGAATATTCATTGCCATCTTTGAAAAATTACCATTTACATTTAAACGAGGAAATTTCAATAGATAGAATAAGGTCCGATGGATCTTACATCTATAATGATTTGAAATTTGAAATTGACTATCAAAGGGTTCTTGAGATATTAATGGGGCAAAGGTTATATAGGAGTACTATTTTTGCACTTAGGGAATTGCTGCAGAATAGCTGCGATGCTATCAAAGCTCGACAAGAGATATATGCAAATAAAATTGAAAATTTTGAAGCCGCAATTCATATAGAAATCGATGGAGGGAAGTTAATCGTAAAAGATAACGGCATCGGAATGAACTTTGATATTTTTAGAAATTATTTTTTACAAATAGGGAAAAGTTATTATTCAAGCCCCGATTTTTATAGCCAATATTCTGAAATAGATGTTACAAGCGAGTTTGGAATCGGAGTTTTATCTGTATTTATGATTGCCAATTCATTGACTCTTGAAAGTAGACGCGAGCCGGATAATCCCATAAATCCTCCCAAACCTATATATTTTGAAATCCCAACTGCCTATAGCTACACTATTCAAAAGGAAGGTGTCAAGATTGATATAGGGACGGATATTTCATTGAAATTGAAATCACATAAGCCTTTTAAAGACTTTAAACTATATGACATATTATCTGAATTAATCCCGTCTTCACCGTTTCCGATTTACGTAACTGAAAATGGAATTAAAACCTGTTTTAAAGAACGGAAAAAAGATGATATTTCATTTATTCCGCCTTTTATTAATATCACTAATTACGAAGAGTTTATATTTGATGATCTTAATCCCGATAGCAATAATAGAGCGTTTTCTCACGCATTTTTTCAGATTGATTTCTCTAAAAGTAATAATCCTATTTTAAGTAATATAAACGGAAAGTTATATTTGATAAACTCAGGTAAATATAATTGGTATAGCATTATAAATGGATTTATATGTCAACGAAATTTTGCTATTGGAACTGTTCTTGAAGATGAGTTATTTAGAATTAGCACCACAGAAAATACTAAAAAGTTGTTCCCAAATTGGCTTTCATACTATTCGACCTTAAATTTGACTCATTCTGCTTGTTTAACAATTACTCCCGACAGAACAGATTTTATTAATGACGACAAATATGAAAATCTTAAAACATTAATAGAAGAGTTTATAATTGCAGAATTACAGGATCATTTTGAGGCCTTTATAAAGGACTTTTCAATAGAGAGATTTTATGAATATATGGATTTTTTATTATCGACTGGCTTCATAGGTATGGATAACAAATATCGCGATAGTACTTTTTCTGATAAAACATATAAGTTTCTCGCCAAGTATATCTCATTTCCAGTAATTACAAAAGAGGGATTTAAAAGCCGATTAGACAGTTTAACTATTGCTTCTTCAAATACAATAGGTAAGATATATTATAAATTAAATGAAACGCATTTGACGAGATTACAAGATATCGTTTCTTCGGATGCTGTGATAATTAATTTTGAGGATATGTTATATAATGTTGGAAAAGAATATAGAGTTGAGATGTTTTTTAATTATTTAATATCTGGTAATTTAAAAATAATCGGTAATTATTTAATAGTCACTAATATGCTCCCCTTGTTCACAATTGATATAGTCAAATATTGTGGAAAATATAATGATAGCCTTGGACGTAGCTTTACTTTAAATATAATCGATTCATTCAAAAATGAAGATACCCCAATTTTGTGTTTGCCAAAAAGGCAGTATGAATTTTATATGACACTGAATGCCTCTCATCCTTTAATTACAGCCTTTTTAGGAGAAGATTTACTAATAGAGAAAAATAGGGATAAGTTTATTGAACAAATTCAAGATCTTCTTTCATTGAACATAGAGGAAAGTATTAAACGAATTGGATTTGCAGAAGAGCTCTTTTGGGAGAAGGCCTTTGATGAGTTCGGAGGAAGGGTGAATTACTTTGAAGTTACTAATGGCTTATTGATGAAAGATAGTTTGTTTTTGGATGCAGTAAATGAGGGTATTAGAAAGCTTTGGCAGGAAAGTGCATTTATATTAACGGCAAACAATACAGCTCCTCCCGTTCTTAGTAAGAATGATTTTCCTCGTTATTGGTCTGATTTGAAATACTATGAATGATTATGAAACAACGAGTCTTTAATTGAATTACTTTGTAAGCATTACAGATGCTATCTACCACTGACGTAAATATGCAGCGTTGGCAAAGCGTAGGCGTACTCGTGACTTTTAATATTAAAAAATGCATCATTAACTATTTGAAAAGTCACGGGTACCCCACATCTCAACCCATCCCTACACACTCACGCGAGAATATGTCTTAATAATAAAAATACACTTCTATCCCCCCGCACCCCCCAACATCCTGTTCACCGCCAATAAACTCATCTCCAACCGCCCGGCAATCTGCCTTTGGCTCAAACCCTGTTTATGGAGCGAAGGTACTTTCGCTGCCCGGCGCTGGCGCTCGATTTGGCTGTAGCGGCGCAGATGTTTAACCTCGTTATCGGTATGAGAGAATACAAATTTTAAAAAGCCGTTTTGTCTTTCCAGCCGGCCGAGGCATACGTTATGGCTACCATGCATTTCGGCGGTGCTGCGTTTTTTAAGGTAGTGTGGTAGCCTTGCAGCAGCGTTTTTTTGCTACCGCAAGGTTGTACCTTGTAGTGAATGTGCAATGAATTTATTAAATGTCAACTCCTGTTTCCAACTCCATCAATCCCATGTGGTAAGGCTCCGTATCAGACTTTATAAAATTCTTTTTTAACTCCTTTATTTTATCCTCGTCAAACTGCCCTGAGAGGCTATCTAAATGGTTAAAAAAGTAATAGTTGGTCACAGTGGTTTTATCTGCTTTGGGATTAAGTAGATTAGTTATCCGGTAGGTGTATTTATACACAGAAAGGTTGATATCTCCAGGCTTTGAATGGCTTAAAGCCTGTATCCTTGCTACCTCCCATTTCAATGCGTGAAATTGATCGGTATTGTTTTCTGTTCTTGCTTTTTCAGATTCCTCGGTATAGAGTCTTATAGCTTTTGGCCAATCTGTGGATAACGGCACGTCCGCCTCCTTTTCTAAATCAGAAATCGCCCTTGAGCTTTTGATAATAATTACAGTGTCTAATACTCCGGGTTCGTAGCCAATATCCACGCCCATAGCATTCTCATTGATGCTTTTTTCAATACGCATTATGCGGGGGCTTTTATTGGTTTTGTTTGAACATCCAAATACGGACAAAAGAGAGATAATAAAGACTAATTTTTTTGTAGTGTGATTAGGCATAAATGGTTTAAATTAAATATAACAACCGGTGTTGGCACCGGCTAAATAAACGGGCTTGTTTTTTTGCAGGCCACAGTACCAAAGATAGAAACTTTGACGGAAGTTTCCCCACTGGCGCGAATACGGAGTGCAGAAAAAGAGTTGGTGTATTCGTGATTTTAAAAGACTTTATAAGATGTTCCATTATCCTCCCGCAACCCCTAACACCCTGTTCACCGCCGATAAACTCATCTCCAACCGCCCGGCAATCTGCCTTTGGCTCAAACCCTGTTTATGGAGCGAAAGTACATCTGCTGCCCGGCGCTGGCGTTCCATCTGGCTGTAGCGGCGCAGGTGTTTAACCTCGTTATCGGTATGGGAAAATACAAATTTTAGAAAGCCGTTTTCCCTTTCCAACCGGCCGAGGCATACGTTATGGCTGCCGTACATTTCGGCGGTGCTGCGTTGTTTTACCTGTTTAAGGTAGCGGTAGCCGGGTAGCGTCTGGCTTTCGGCCATGGCGAAGGCACTGTCGCAAAAGTTAATGAGCATTTTGCTGCCTTGCAGGTCGTTGCGTGTAATGGGCAGGGCAGGGTTGCGCTTGGGGGTGTGGGCCAGCACCAGGATGCTGAGGCCATGCCGGGTTTTAAGCAGCTTAAGCTGTTTCATGAGCGAGAGGGCCTGGCTGCTGCGCTCGGTGCCGTTGCGCAGGCAGGTAATATTATCAATAATGAGCACCCTGGCATCGGTACGCTTAATAGCGCGACTAAGACCGTGTGTAATAAACTCATCAAAAGTTTTAAAATCATGCGGCAGACCGGTCATCTGGTTAAATTCGCCCCGGTAAAAATTTTCGTGAAAGGTGTGGGTGCTGCTGCCGTCGGTGTAGCGCTGTTCAAACTGTTTGCCGCTCAGCTCAAAATCAATATACAGCACCGGGTTGGGTTCGGCATCCATTTTAAAAGGTGTAATGGCTTGTCCGCGGGCAATACTGTCGCCCAGTTGCACAGCCAGCAGGCTTTTGCCCATATTGGTATCGGCAAACAGGATGCACAGCTCGCCTTCAAGCCAAAACTCGCCAAACAGCATCCGTGGGGCCTGGTTTGCCCGCTCCATCTCCATCCACGCGCTGGCCTGGTGAATAATAAAGGGATCGGGTGGGATAGCATCGGGATCGTAAACCCTGGGGCGGATGCCTCTTTTAGCATCCCTGCGCGCCGCGTCGCGCACATCGGTGCGTATCATTTCCACAACCAGTGGTCTTCCATCTTTTTTAATCATAGTAGGATTATCGCCGGGGAAAAACTTATGAAAAGAGCTAATAGGTAGAATCATATCGACTCACCCCGACGTCGTTACGCTTGCCACCTCTCTCTACAAGGGTAAAAGAGGGGGCTTACCCTCTTTCCGCCAAAGGCGAAGAGAGGGTGGTCAAGCGTAGCGCAGACCGGGTGAGTTGACCGCATTCATTATCGGTATTTTCATAAGCCCTCTCCGAAGGAGAGGGTTGGGCGAGGATCAAATTTACCTGTAGATTTTTGCGATATTGGTGACGCTGTTTTGTCAGTACCTGCTGCGAAAATTGGAGGCCTCAATAAAAATCTCCCAAAAACAACAAAAAACGTGAAAAATATGCGGTGGAAAACGCGGTTAAATCGCCGGTTTAAAAAACGGTAAAATTTACTTCAAAAAGGTTTAGTTGTTGATAATCAGATATTTAACAATGTTTCAATAAAAACACTAAACTGTTGATTTTTAATATGTTTCATAAAATAGCTGTTCCGCGTTTCGGCTCTCAAAAAATGGAACACCTGCGGTTTTTAAAAAGAAGCCAGGTCAGGAAATTTCACTTTTTTTTCGGGAATCAAAAAAATGGGACACCTCATTTGTTACAAGCGAGGGATGTAAATTGAACACCACTTTAACCTGCAGTATCACGCTGATGATCAGGAGGATCATCCATACCGCAAACCATTTAAGCGATAGCCGGGTATCTGCAACAGCCTTAAAAAAGAATCCGGTCATTACCAGCATGGCTAAAGCCATGGCGTATGTAAATTGCTGCCAGCTGCTGATAGGTAAAAACCGAAACACGTAGGTGGAAAACATGGCGCAGCTTCCGGCCAGGCAGGCGAAGGCCATACGCCTGATAAATGCCCATTTGTTCTCTTCAAGCAAAGCCAGCGCCGCAATGGCCATCACTACCCATTTAAAGGCAGCCACAATGTTGGATAGTAAAATGGCGTCGGGCGTAACCGCATAGCCGAATTTTTGTTCAATGAACCATGCTGTTATCATAACTGATACAGCAAAATAAAGAATAGCGGTTACGGCGTTCCGGGTATTAGCGGGCATTAATTAGGTTCGGGGGATTTTGGGTTATAAATGTATGTATTTATAATTTAATAAGGAAAGTGGGAATTGAGTTCAAATGGGGCTGTTTTTGTCAGCAGGAAAGCTTTGGGCGAAACCGGGCAGAACGATGGTGGGTTTGTGGGTAGGGAAGGGCATAGCAAATTTTTGCAGAAGCAGCGGCTTGAGTGGGCGCAGCGGGGCAAAATAATTGCAGCCCGTGGTTCTGGCCGGTTTGCAGGGTAAAGGCTCCGCGATGGGCATCGGGATGGGGTGTGCGGCAAAAAAGCCTCCCTGCTGACTTGATGTTTGGTTACTTTGCATCTAAGGTAAAGTAACAGCCACCCGCGGCAACTGAGCGGGCCAATGATTTTATTATTGACTAATGTACTTTGTTTACCTTGTAGGAGGGAGGCCTTAAACAACAATAGCGACAGGTAAGCCCGTCGCTATTGCGTATACTATATATAGGTGTAACTAAATTACAATCCGAAGGCTGCTTTAACCTGGTCAACGTAATCAAGCTTCTCCCAGGTAAACAGTTCAACTTCGCGCTCAAGCTTGCTGCCGTCGTGTCCAACAAAAGTTTTGATAACGGTTTCGTTTGGTCTGCCGAAGTGTCCATAAGCTGCGGTTTCGCTGTAAATAGGGTTACGCAGTTTGAAACGGGTTTCAATGGCGTATGGGGTCATGTTAAAAATGCCCTCTACTTTTTTGGCGATGTCGCCATCATGCAGCTCAACTTTAGCAGTACCGTAGGTATTTACGTAGATGCCCATTGGCTGTGCTACGCCGATAGCGTATGATACCTGTACAAGTACTTCATCGCACAAACCGGCAGCAACCAGGTTTTTAGCAATGTGGCGGGTAGCATAAGCAGCAGAGCGGTCAACCTTTGAAGGATCTTTACCTGAGAAAGCACCCCCGCCATGAGCTCCTTTACCACCGTATGTATCTACAATAATTTTACGACCGGTTAAGCCGGTATCACCATGTGGCCCGCCGATAACAAATTTACCGGTTGGGTTAATGTGGTACTTAATATCGTCGTTAAAGAAGTGAGCGTATTTAGGGTATTTAGCTTTAACTCGTGGGATCAGGATGCTGATGATATCAGATTTGATCTTGGCCAGCATGGCTTGCTCTTCGTCAAAATCGTCATGTTGGGTTGAGATAACGATGGCGTCGATGCGCTGTGGTTTGTTGTCGTCGCTGTACTCCAAAGTAACCTGCGATTTTGCATCCGGGCGCAGGTATTTGATTTCATTATTTTCGCGGCGGATGGCTGCAAGCTCTACTAATAAAGCATGTGCTATATCAAGGGCAAGCGGCATATAGTTGTCTGTTTCAACAGTAGCATAACCAAACATCATACCCTGATCGCCGGCGCCCTGCTCTTCTTTGGCAGTGCGGTCAACACCCTGATTAATATCTGGCGATTGTTCGTGGATGGCCGATAGCACGCCACATGAGCTGCCATCAAACATATATTCGCCTTTGGTGTACCCGATCTTGTTGATCACTTCCCGGGCAATCTTCTGTACATCCAGATAGGCTTTTGATTTTACTTCGCCGGCTAAAATAACCTGGCCTGTGGTTACCAGCGTTTCGCAGGCAACTTTCGATTCGGCATCAAATGCTAAAAAATGATCAATCAGCGCGTCCGAGATCTGATCGGCCACTTTATCCGGGTGACCTTCTGATACAGACTCTGAAGTAAATAAATATGACATAAAATTTAAATAAGTAAAGTTAAAATCGACTGGGAGGGCTTTAAGACGGATCGAGCGATAAAAAGAAGCATGGTTTTAGCACTTTTTTACGTGGTTGCAATCCGGCCCCATCGTAAAAGGAGCATTAAATCAGTCCACATTCGGGCGGTAAAAATAAAACAAATTTCACAAAGCCGAAAATACATTTACTTTTGACGATTGAAATAATATATATAGTTGAAACGGAAAGCGTTATTTATAATAAACCCAATTTCGGGCGGGAAGAAGAAGGACGGGGTGCCTGAACTGATCAAGGATACTGTAGATGCCGGTATAATGGAGCCGGTTATAGCTTTTAGCGATGGCGTAGCCCATGCGCGGGTGATAGCGGCCGAGGCTGTTGGCAAATTTGATACCGTGGTGGCTGTTGGTGGTGATGGTACAGTTAATGAAGTGGCTTCGGCTATTGTTGATACCGATACATCGCTTGGAATAGTGCCATTTGGTTCGGGCAACGGGCTTTCGAGGTTTTTGGGGATCCCTATGGATACAAAAAGTGCTATTAAAAACCTTGCCTCCGGCCGTACTGAAATTATTGACTCGGCCAGGGTTAACGGGCAGGCATTTTTTAATATGGCGGGTATGGGGTTTGACGCTCACATCAGCGAGATCTTTTCGCACGGTAAAAAGCGTGGTTTTATCAGCTATATAAAATCATCTATAAAAGAGGTAGTTGGCTATCAGCCCCAGAATTATCACATTGATATCGACGGAAAGAAATATGATTATAAGGCATTTATGCTCAGCATAGCCAACTCATCGCAATACGGCAACAATGTGCACATATCGCCCAAAGCAAGCCTACAGGATGGTTTGCTGGATGTTTGCGTAATAAAGCCTTTTCCGCTATGGCGGTTTCCGGAGATGAGCATGCGTATGCTCATTAAGGCTACAGAAAGTTCAAAGTATGTAGAAATTATCCGCGGCAAGCAGATCCTTATAAAAAGAGAACATAGCGGCCCAATCCATTTGGATGGCGAGCCCCAGGTGGCAGGTACCGGTATAGATATTACTATACTGCCAAATTCATTAAAAGTTATAGTTGGCCCATCATTTAAAAACTGATCAATATGGCTAAGAAAAATTTTACAGGCGTAGTTTACTCAACCGACCCTGATTTTCAATACCAGGAAAACGGTGGGGGAGGGGCCGAAACTTTGCCGCCACAGCAGCAAAACTTTAAAATATATCTTGATCGTAAAGGTGGCAGCAAGCTTGTTACCCGTATTTCCGGCTTCATAGGTACCGATGCCGATCTGGAAGCAATAGGGAAAAAATTAAAATCGAAATGCGGGGTTGGAGGCTCGGTTAAGGATGGCGAGATCCTGATCCAGGGCGATTTCAGGGATAAAGTGTTAACATTATTGCAAACCGACGGGTATAAAGCTAAAAAAGCCGGCGGATAATATTAAATAAACATTATAAACCGTAGTTTAACAGAATTATTTGAAATGCGGGTTTTAAAACAAAGGTTACAACTATGTGTTACAAACCTTGCATCATAGTTAAATGGAGCGGGCTCCTTTTATAAACTTTTAAAAAAAGAACCTATTTTTAGCTTGGTAACACAAATTTTATATGTTATCACTTGCTATTTTTAAAAAAAATGGTTTTCATTGCAAATAATTGTGTTGGTTACACACAATAAAATTGTATTGTTGCGTTTATAATCACCAACAATACGCAGAATGATATTCTGTATTAAAAAATTGTAAAGAATAACATAAATGGTTTTTTTAATTCAATAAAATTCTATTTTTGTTATTCCCAACAAACAGCGCATTTTAACTAACTTATAAAATAAACAAAAACAAAAACTAAAAATTCAAAAGTAATGGCAAACGCACCAACAAAACCAACTACTCCTGTTAAGAAAGAAAGCTCAAGTGCATCGGGCATGTTTGCTTCTTTAACTATTCCGATCTGTCTTATTGTTACAACTTTAATCTTTATATTCATTTTAGGTGACCCAAGCCACTTCAAAGGTGGTGACGTAGAGCACGGTTACCCATCAGACATTTTCGGCACTGTCCACAGTGGTGGTGTTATCGTACCGGTGATCATGGGCTTCTTGTTAATGGTTATCGTTTTCTCTATCGAGCGCTTCATCGTTATCAGCAAAGCTTCAGGTACTGGTAGTGTTGACGGTTTCGTAAGAAAAATTCAAGCTCTTTTAAACGCTGGTAACATTGCTGGTGCTTCTGCAGAGTGCGACAAACAAAAAGGTTCTGTTGCTAACGTTATCAAATCAGCATTGAAAAAATATGGTGAAATGGAAGCTGAACCAAACCTTGACGTTGATCAAAAAACTTTAGCTATCCAAAAAGATATCGAAGAAGCTACAGCTTTAGAGATGCCAATGCTTGAGCAAAACTTAACTATCATCGCTACTTTGGTATCTATCGGTACATTAACCGGTCTGTTAGGTACGGTTGTGGGTATGATCAAAGCGTTCTCTTCATTAGCAACTGCTGGTGTACCTAACCAGGTTGAACTATCTTCACACATCTCTGAAGCGTTGATCAACACTGCATTCGGTATCAGTACTTCTGCTATCTCTATCGTTATGTACAACGTGTTCACATCAAAAATTGACAAATTGACCTACGCTATTGACGAAACTGGCTTTAGCATCGTTCAAACATTTGCTTCATCACACAAAAACAAATAAAAATATTAGTGCTAATGCCTTAATGCACAATAAGTAAAGGCAGCAATAGTTAAATACTAATCACTAATATTTTTAAGAGGAAAAAATTGATATGGCAAGGATAAAAGTTCCAAGGAAGAGTACAGCAATTGACATGACCGCGATGTGTGACGTGGCATTCCTGTTGCTTACATTCTTCATCATGACCGCAAAAGTAAAAACCGAAGATCCGGTACCTATTGATATACCAAAATCTTCAATTCAACAGCCGGTACCGGAGTCTGATTTTGCTACAGTATCAGTGGGTAAACAAAAAGCGTTTTTTGGCGTTGAAGGTGTTGATATCCGCAAGGAGATGTTGAACCAAATGGGTACAATATACAAAATGACCTTTACACCCGAAGAGCAAACAAGGTTTTCAACTATCACCTCATTTGGTGTACCAATGAGCCAGTTGAAACAGTTTATCGCTTTATCTGCTGATCAGCAAAAGAAATACGCTCAGCCAGGTATCCCGAGAGATTCTGTTTCTGGTGAACTTACCAACTGGATCCGTCAGGCCCGTATAGCTACAAAAGCTTTGCACAACAAAGAATTGCGTTTAGCTATTAAAGGCGACAGCAAAGAAGAATATCCGGTTATTAAGGATGTTATCGGTATTTTGCAAAAGCAAAAAGTTAACAAGTTTAGTTTAATAACAGATCTTGGTAGCAACAAAAAATAAGAAATCATGGCAGAATTAGATACCTCCGGGGGAGGCAAACACAAAGGCGGGAAGGTTCGCAGTAAGAAGCAGTCAACCCGTATCGACTTAACCGCGATGGTTGACCTGGCTTTCTTGTTGATCACCTTCTTCATCATGACCACTACACTCGCTAAACCAAAAGCGATGGACTTGGCCATGCCTGATAAAGATGAACATACAAAGGATCAGATGGATATTGCCGCTTCACGTTCGATGACCATTTTACTGGGCAGCGATGACAAGTTGGAGTGGTACATTGGCGAGCCAGGAAAATCAGCGCCAACAATTGACAATTTTGGTCCGGACGGACTACGTAAAACGTTAATTGAGAAAAGTAAAGAAGTACAGCAAAAAACAGGCAAATTTATGTTTGTTGTGATTAAGCCAAGCGATAAATCAAAGTATAAAAACATGGTTAGTACGCTTGACGAGATCAACATAGCCAATATTCAAAGCTACGGCATTGTTGATATATCACAGCCGGAGATTGAATTGTTGAAGAAAGACGGCTTGTACAACGATAATAAATAGTATTAAATAACGTTATTAATTTCCATTAAAGCCTTAACAGATGTTAGGATCAAAATTAGACATACTAAAGCAGGAATGGATCGACGTTGTTTTTAGTAATCGTAATAAGGCCTATGGCGCTTACGAGTTAAGAAAAGATAATTCAAAAAATACAACAAAGTCATTAATTATTGCAATTGTAGTATTTGTATTTATAGTTTCTTTGCCAACTATCATCAACAAGATCAAAGGTCTTATCCCAGAGAAAGACCAAAAGGTGAAGATAACAGACGTTGTTCTGTTACCTCCGCCACCGGTTGACCAAACCAAGAAACCACCTCCGCCGCCACCTGAACCACCAAAACCAAAGGTTGACCAGGTACGTTTCCCTCCTCCGGTTGTAAAACCAGATAACGAGGTTAAGGAGAAAGATCCACCAACAGTAAAAGAACTTGCTGTGGCAGATCCAGGTCAGAAAGACCAAAAAGGTGATCCTAACGCCGACATCAGAATTGATGAGCCGGTAGGTAACTCTGACGTTAAACAAGTAGTAGAAGCCGATCCTAACCAGATCTTTACTTCGGTTGAGCAAGTTCCTGAATTTGCCGGCGGTTTAGAGAAATTTGGTCAGTACCTGAGCAAAAACATCAGGTATCCGGCTGTAGCTCGTGAAAACAATACTCAGGGACGTGTAATTTGTACATTCGTTGTGGAAAAAGACGGTTCTTTAACTGACATTAAAGTTGTTAGGGGCATCGGCAGCGGTTGCGACGAAGAAGCAGTTCGTGTATTGAAAAATTCACCAAAATGGAAACCTGGTATACAAAACGGTCGTCCGGTTCGTGTACAATACAGTGTTCCAATCAGCTTTACTTTAGCATCTGAAGAATAAGGAATGCCATTTAATTACAATAAAGAGCAAAAATCGCCCAAAAGGCGGTTTTTGCTTATTTTAGGAACCGCTGCATTTATTTGCTTCGTGGTTTTGGGTCTCATGATCATGTTTTGGGATGCGCTCCCGTTGCAGCTGCAACATTACCAACGCTTACTTTTCGGTGCGTTTATTATAGGTTACGCGATTTTAAGATTTTCAAGATTGTTTAAGAAGGATCAGTATGAAGATTAAATTACAGGTTGCATATGTATTGGTTTTATTTGTTTCAATAGCCGGTTTGCAGGCCTGCAAACAAAAACAAGTAAAATCTGTACCAACCGATGGCTTCAATACAGGAAGGGCAACCTTCGTAGCTGACGAATCTTTTTCGCCTATAGTAGCCCAGGAAGAGTATGTTTACAGAAGCCGGTACCCCAACGCCGATCCTGTATTTGTTTATAAAACAGAAAACCAGGCTGTAAATATGTTGTTAAATGACAGCGTAAGGGTTGCCATATTGTCACGTGAGTTGGATACGGCAGAACGTAATATAATTACCCGCCGTTCGTTGAATGTTGAGGTTTTACCTTTTGCAGTTGATGCAATTACATTGATAGTCAATAAAGCCTCTAACGATACCTCAATTACTGTTGCCGAATTGAAAAAGGAGCTTAACAGCCAGGGCAACGGAAATAAAACTATTGTTTTTGATAACCCAAACTCAAGTTTGGTAAGGTATTTGAAGAACTTCTCTGGAAATAAGGCGTTTAACCAAAAAAATATTTACGCGCTTAAGTCAAATATTGAAGTTATTAAGTATGTGAACGAACATCCGGATGCTTTAGGTATCATTGGTTTTAGTTGGCTTAATAACCCTGAAAAGGCTTACGCAGGGTACGTTGACGGGGTGAAGATCGTGGGGGTTAAGGATGAGGGAAACAAGCAGTATCCCAATGAATATTTTAAACCTTCGCAGGAATCACTTGTCTTAAAACAGTATCCTTTGAGCAGAACATTATATATGATCAACAGCTCAAGCAAGAATGGTTTAGCAGCCGGATTTGTTACGTTCTTAGCGAGTGATGTGGGGCAGCGGATAATATTAAAATCGGGTTTATTGCCTGATTCAATTCCCCCAAGAGAGATAATTTTAAAAAGTAAACTATAACTAAATAAAGATGAAAATGATCAGTAAAATAGCTAAGGCTTCATTAGGACTGGTATTTTTAGGTTCATCATCAGTTTTTGCGCAAAGTCTTGCCGACGCCAAAAAAGCTATTGACGCCGAACAATATCAGAAAGCAGAGTCGATGCTCAAAACGCTTACTACAACTCAACCAACTAAAGATGAAAACTTCTTTTACCTGGGTTGGGTGTACATTAAACAGGACTATTCTGATTCGGCGAAAGTCGTTTTCAATAAAGGGATTGCTGCAAATCCAAAATCAGCATTAAACTATGCCGGTTTAGGTGCTGTTGCCCGTTTAGATAAGGATAATTCTGGTGCTACAACTAACTTTAATCAGGCAATCACTTTGGCTGGTAAGGATGCAAAACCTTATACTTTTGTAGGTTTATCGTACTTATTGCCAACAACTACCGATAAAAAAGTAGCTCCTGCTGATGCAGATGCTGCTATCGCTGTACTTACCAAAGGAAAAGCTATCAATGCAAAAGACGTTGACCTGCTTATTGCTTTAGGTGATGCTTACCGTTCGGTATTAAAGAGCAACGAAGCTTATTCAAACTATTCAGATGCTTCTACTCTTGATCCTAAAAATCCTGCTGCTAAAGTTGCAACCGGTGTTTTATACAAGTTTGCTAATAACTTTGATGGTTCTGAGCAGCAATTTAAAGATGCATTGGCTATCAATGCAAACTACGGCCCGGCTTACCGCGAATGGGCTGAAACAGATTTGCGCTGGTCATTAACTGATCCTAAAATGGCTTCAGCTAAGATCAAAGAGGCTGTTGATCATTACAAACAATACCTGAGCTTAACTGATCAGTCAGTAGAGTCGCAAATGCGTTATGCCGACTTCCTGATCCTTGCAGGTGATTACAAAACCTTACAGCAGGTTACAACCGATCTATCAAAATCAGCAAGCACCAATGCAAGGGTTTATCGTTATCTGGCCTATGCAGCTTTCGAAAACAAAGACTATCAAAATGGTTTAACTGCGATCAATACCTGGTTTCAGAAAGCTGATCCGAAACGTATAATCCCTCGTGATTATTTATACCAGGGCCGTTTGCAGATGGCTGTAGGTCAGGATTCAGTAGGTATCAATACCCTGAAAAAAGCCTTAGAGCTTGACAGCACTCAGACCGATGTTTACGGTGAAATTGCTAAGGCATTATATCACCAGAAAAAATACGAGCAAGCAGGTGATGCTTACCGTCAGGTTACTTTAAAAGCCGGCCGTAATGTTAAATTGACCGACTATTTTTACGAAGGTATCAGCTACTACTTTGGTTATGACGAAAAGAAACCAAATGCCGATTCATTGCTTGTAAGGGCCGATTCAGCGTTTAGCTACGTAAACCAAAAGAGCCCAACCACTGCTGATGGTTACTTGTACCGTGCTTATGTTAACGATATGAAAGAAAAAGATCGTAACAACATTGCCGGTTTTGCAAAGCCATTCTATGAAAAATACATCGAGCTTGTGACTGCTAAAGGTGCCGCTGATGATAAAACAAAGAAGAGCCTTGCTAACGCTTACGCTTACTTAGGTACTTATTATGAGTTCAAAGAAAAGGATGATGCTAAAGCAACTGAAAACTTCACCAAAGCCAGGGAAAGTGACCCGACCAATAAACAGGCGGTAGCTTTCTTCCAACGCAAAGGCGGAGCCGGTAAAAGCAAATAACACAAACTTTAATTGATATAAGGAGGCCTCTTGAAAAAGAGGCCTTTTTTATTTTCGTGATTTACAAAATTGATTTAAGGGGGCAATTCGGTTATCAAGATTGGTAATGAATTGCAGAAATGATTAATAACCTTATAAATCGCACTTTTTTATTATTAAGGCATTAGTATATTTGCAGCATGGAAGCACAAAGTTTACCGGTTAATTATTTACCCATCATATTTCAAATGTTGGTGGCTTTAGGGTTTGTGGTAACAACAATGTTTGTAACACATAAAATCGGGCCTAAAAGAAAAACAAAAGATAAACTGACCCCATTTGAGTCGGGTATCGAGGTAGTGGGTAATGCCCGTACACCAATCTCTATTAAATATTTCCTTGTTGCCATTTTATTTGTGCTGTTTGATGTGGAGGTGATTTTCATGTATCCATGGGCAGTAAATTTTAAGGCTTTAGGTACTGCCGGCCTTATTGAAATGTTCATTTTCATGGCTACACTTTTACTGGGTTTTATCTACGTAATAAAAAAGGGTGCTTTAGATTGGGATTAAATTTAGATTGATTCTAAATATAGTCCCTGTACGCCTATAGTGTACATTTTACATCGTTATTATTGTAAATTTGCTCCCATTATCCACATTTAGTGGATGGTGATTTTTCTATCAATTTAGTTCAATGAGTGATATTCAATTAGTTGATGCCCCTGCCGGAGTTGAAGGCGCCGGGTTTTTTGCTACCTCGCTTGATAAAGTAATAGGCATAGCACGCTCAAATTCATTATGGCCTTTGCCGTTTGCCACTTCATGTTGCGGTATTGAGTTTATGGCCACCATGGCGTCTCATTATGATCTTTCGCGTTTTGGTGCCGAGCGTTTAAGCTTCTCACCACGCCAGGCCGATTTATTAATGGTTATGGGTACTATAGCCAAGAAAATGGCTCCTGTGCTACGTCAGGTATACCTTCAAATGGCCGAGCCCCGGTGGGTGATGGCTGTAGGTGCTTGCGCGTCAAGCGGTGGTATATTTGATACTTACTCCGTTTTGCAAGGTATTGACGAAGTTATACCTGTTGACGTTTACGTACCAGGATGCCCGCCAAGGCCAGAGGCTATTATTGATGGTTTTATGAATATTCAGGAACTGGTGAAAACGGAATCCCTGCGTCGCAGAAATGAGCCTAAATACCAGGAATTGTTAGCTAAATACGGAATTCAATAATGGCTAAGATACCTAACGAACAGCTTATTAAAGCTATAGCCGATAAATTTGATACTTCAGTAACGGTTATTGGCGAGCCGTATGAATTGCTTACTGTTGAAACAGGTCGCGAAACGATCATTGATCTACTTGCTTTCCTGAAAACTGACCCTGAACTTAAATTCATTTTCCTGACAGATATTACAGGTATTCACCACCCTGAACAGGAAAAAACAATAGGCGTTATTTACCACCTGCATAGCCTTACTACCAACACCCGTATCAGGATCAAAGTGTTTTTGGCCGATGCCGATGTACATATCCCAACTGCTACTGTACTTTGGGACGGTGCTAACTGGATGGAACGCGAAACTTACGATTTTTTCGGGGTTATTTTTGATGGGCATCCTGATCTTCGCCGTATTTTGAACGTAGATGATATGACCGCTTTCCCAATGCGTAAAGAGTTTCCTTTGGAAGACCCTAACCGCGTTGACAAGAAAGATTTCTATTTCGGAAGATAACATAATAGAGAATCAAGAAATTGAGAATTTAGAACCAGGAAATAGAGAATTAAGAAGCCAGAACAAGTCTTTATCTTGATTCTACACTTCGTGATTCTTGACTCTAATAACAATACTGATGCAAAATCATCCTGTATATACAGATAACGATCCGCAAAGCGAGCTTTCAACCCTAAACCTGGGCCCCACACACCCTGCAACCCATGGTGTGTTTCAAAATGTGCTCCAGCTTGATGGCGAGCGTATCGTTAGCGGTGTATCAACCATTGGTTATATCCACCGCGCATTTGAAAAAATTGCCGAACATAGGCCATTTTACCAGATCACTCCACTTACCGACCGTTTAAACTATTGCTCATCACCCATTAACAATATGGGATGGCACATGACGGTTGAGAAACTTTTAAATATTCAAACGCCGAAACGTGTAGATTATCTGCGTGTAATTGTAATGGAGCTTGCCCGTATTGCCGATCACATTGTTTGTAACGGTGTATTGGGTGTGGATACAGGCGCTTTTACAGGCTTCCTTTATATGATGGAGCAGCGTGAGGCTATTTACGAAATATATGAAGAGGTTTGCGGCTCGCGTCTTACAACTAATATAGGCCGTATAGGTGGTTTTGAGCGTAATTTCAATAGCCGTGCCTTTGATAAATTGCGCGCGTTTTTAAAGAACTACCCTAAAACTCTTAAAGAGTTTGAAGGCTTGTTTAACCGTAACAGGATCTTTGTTGACCGTACCCGTGATGTAGCCGCCGTGACCGCGGAGACTGCTTTAAGCTACAGCTGGACAGGCCCGCTTTTGCGTGCTGCCGGTGTTGATTATGATGTAAGGGCTATGAACCCATACTCTTCATATGAAGACTTTGAATTTGAAGTACCGGTAGGTGATAATGGCGACGTATACAGCCGCTTTTTGGTTCGTAACGAAGAGATGTGGCAGAGCTTAAGGATCATTGAGCAGGCATTAGCTAAGCTTGATAAAGAGCCGAGCGACATTTTTCATGCCGATGTACCTGAATTTTACCTGCCTCCAAAAGAGGAAGTATATAATAACATGGAAGCTTTGATCTATCACTTTAAAATTGTGATGGGCGAAATTCCAACTCCAACTACCGAGGTTTATCATTCGGTTGAAGGTGCCAATGGTGAGCTGGGCTTTTACCTGGTTAACGACGGTGGCCGTTCGCCATACCGTTTGCATTTCCGCAGGCCAAGTTTCATCAATTACCAGATGTATGCGCCAATGAGCCGTGGTATGTTATTATCAGATGCTATTATTAACATGAGTAGTTTAAACGTTATAGCCGGAGAGTTAGATGCTTAGAGTTGACGAAGCTCAGGAACCGGTTGAATTTTCGCCGGCACTGATCAGCAAATTTGATGAAATAGTTAGCCGTTATCCGCAGGGAAAACAAAAATCGGGTTTACTGCCTATCCTTCACCTGGTACAGGCTGAATTTGGCTGGGTAAGCGCGCCTGCAATGGATAAGGTTGCCGAATATTTGAGCATATTACCTATCGAGGTGTATGAGGTTGCTACATTTTATACCATGTACTTTTTACGCCCGCAAGGTAAGTACGTACTGGAAGTTTGCCGCACAAGCGGTTGCTGCCTGGTAGGTGCCGAAAAGATCATGGATCATATTGAGGAAACCCTTGGCGTAAAAGAAGGTGAAGTTACTCCCGACGGATTATTTAGCTGGAGAGGGGTGGAGTGCCTTGCTGCCTGTGGTTTTGGACCGGTATTGCAAATTGGCCCTGAATATACTTTTTATGAAAACCTGACCAACGAATCGGTAGATAAATTGATCAGCGATTTAAAAGCGAAAGCTAAGAATTAAATTATGGGACGGAAACTACTTTTAGAACATATAAACGTACCCGGCATCAATACATTTGATGTTTACCGCTCAAAAGGTGGCTATGCTTCTGTTGAGAAAGCATTAAAAACCATGTCGCCTGAAGCGATTGTTGAGGAGGTTAAAAAATCAGGTCTGCGCGGCCGTGGTGGTGCAGGTTTCCCTACAGGTATGAAGTGGAGCTTTTTGGCTAAACCAGAAGGCGTAGCACGTTACCTGGTTTGCAATGGTGATGAATCGGAGCCGGGAACTTTTAAAGACCGTTATTTGATGACCTATATCCCTCACTTATTAATTGAAGGCATGATCGTATCAAGTTTTGCGCTTGGTGCAAATACATCATATATCTACCTGCGTGGTGAAATGATGCCACAGGTAAGGATCCTGGAAAGGGCCATTGCCGAAGCAAAAGCAAAAGGTTTCTTAGGAAAAAACATATTAGGCTCTGGTTATGATCTTGAGCTTTATGTTCAACCGGGTGGTGGTGCTTACATCTGCGGTGAAGAAACTGCGTTGTTAGAATCATTGGAAGGTAAACGTGGTAACCCGCGTATTAAACCACCGTTCCCTGCTATTGCGGGTTTATATGGCTGCCCTACGGTAGTTAACAACGTTGAATCAATTGCTGCTGTTGTGCCTATCATTAACGAAGGTGGTGACGAGTACGCTAAAATAGGTATCGGTCGTAGTACAGGTACTAAATTGATCTCTGCAGGTGGTAACCTGAAAAAGCCGGGTGTTTATGAAATTGAACTCGGTGTACCTGTTGAAGAATTTATTTATTCGGATGAGTATTGCGGTGGTATCGCTAATGGCAAACGCCTGAAAGCTGTTGTTGCCGGTGGTTCATCGGTGCCGATTTTACCGGCTAACCTGATCCTGAAAACTATCAATAACGAAGCCCGTTTGATGAGCTATGAGTCATTATCAGATGGTGGTTTTGTAAGCGGTACCATGTTGGGTTCGGGCGGTTTCATCGCTTATGATGAAGATGCCTGTATCGTACGTAATACCTGGAACTTCGCCCGTTTTTATCATCATGAAAGCTGCGGACAATGTTCGCCTTGCCGTGAAGGTACCGGCTGGATGGAAAAAGTATTGCACCGCCTGGAGTATGGCCATGGCAAAATGAGCGACATGGACCTGCTGGTTGATGTATCTAAGAAAATAGAAGGAAATACCATTTGTCCGCTGGGTGATGCGGCAGCATGGCCGGTGGCCAGTGCTATCCGCCATTTTAGGGATGAGTTTGAATGGCACGTAACTAACGCAAGCGAAGCAACTTCAAGAAACTATGGTTTGGCACATTACGCTGATCCCTTGAAAGTTGTAGAGACTGCGTAAATAATAGAGCGTCATTGCGAGGTACGAAGCAATCCCTAACTATACAGGACGTATTGGCAAAGTGTGCTCGTAACGACGACGGTTTTAAACTTCGGTTTAAAAACAGAGATTTTAGAAATTAACAAACGACGTTATTATTAAATGTCAATGAAAGTAACAATAGACGGAATAACCGTTGATGTAGAACCCGGAACAAGCATCCTGAATGCCGCGAGGCAAATTGGGGGCGATATTGTTCCGCCTGCTATGTGCTATTACTCTAAACTGGCAGGTAGTGGCGGTAAGTGCCGTACCTGTTTGGTTAAGGTTACCAAGGGATCTGAAAAAGACCCGCGACCTATGCCTAAACTGGTGGCTTCATGCCGTACCGGTGTTATGGATGGGATGGAGGTACAAAATATTACTTCGCCTGAGGTTGTTGAAGCCCGTAAAGGTGTGGTAGAAATGCTGTTGATCAATCACCCGCTTGATTGCCCGGTGTGCGACCAGGCCGGCGAATGTCATCTGCAGGATCTTGGTTTTGAACATGGCGCCGCTAAAACCCGTTACGAGTTTGACCGTCGCACATTTGAAAAAATTGATATAGGCGATAAGATCCAGTTGCACATGACCCGTTGTATCCTTTGCTACCGTTGTGTATTCACTGCCGATCAGATCACCAATACCCGTTTACACGGTATCCTGAACAGGGGCGATCATTCTGAAATTTCTACTTATATCAGCAAAGCTGTTGATAACGATTTTTCAGGCAACGTGATCGACGTTTGCCCGGTAGGTGCCCTAACTGATAAAACTTTCCGCTTTAAAAACCGTGTATGGTTCACCAAACCGGTTGAAGCACACCGCGATTGCGATAAATGCTGTGGTAAAGTTACTTTATGGTACAAAGGTGAGGACGTGATCAGGGTAACCGGACGTAAGGACGTTTATGGCGAGGTTGAAGAATTTATCTGCAATACCTGCCGTTTCGACAAAAAGAAAACTGCCGATTGGGTAATTGAAGGTCCGCGTAAGGTATCGCACCAATCGGTGATCAGTGCTAACCATTACGAGTTTACGCCACTGCCGGTTGTTAAAACCAACCCGGCACTGATGGAAGCCAATAAAGAACAATTTGAAAGGGAGACCCGCTTATAATGGAAACTACCGATTTAATATTCAGGATCGTACTGATCGTTGTGATTTTCGCTATCAGCCTGGTTGTAGCTATGTACTCAACTTATGCCGAGCGTAAAGTTGCTGCATTTTTCCAGGATAGGATAGGCCCTAACCGCGCAGGTCCATGGGGTATTTTACAGCCCCTTGCCGATGGTGGTAAAATGTTTTTGAAAGAAGAGATCATTCCTACAAATGCTACAGGTTTTCTGTTCATTGTTGGCCCTTCGCTGGCTATTTTAACTGCTTGTATCGGTTCGGCTGTTATTCCATGGGGATCAGCTATCCAAATCGGCGGTCATACTTTTGATCTGCAGGTTACCGATATCAACGTAGGTGTACTGTACATTTTTGGTGTAGTATCATTAGGTGTTTATGGCATCATGATCGGTGGCTGGGCATCAAACAATAAATATTCGTTGTTAGGTGCTATCAGGGCCGCATCTCAAAATATCAGCTACGAAATTTCGATGGGTTTATCCATCATCGCGCTGCTGATGCTTACCGGTACTTTAAGCCTTAAAGAAATTGCCGAGCAGCAACACGGTTTTGCCTGGAACGTTTGGAGGCAACCACTTGGTTTTATCCTGTTCCTGGTTTGTGCCTTTGCCGAAACTAACCGTTCTCCATTTGATTTACCTGAGTGCGAAACTGAACTTGTAGGTGGTTACCATACCGAATACTCATCAATGAAATTAGGTTTTTACCTTTTTGCCGAGTATATCAACATGTTCATCTCATCGGCAGTAATGGCTACCCTGTCTTGGGGCGGTTATAACTACCCTGGTATGGATTGGGTGGCTGCACATGCAGGCCCTACCATTGCGCCGCTTATTGGCGTTGTTGTTTTATTTGGTAAGATCTTCTTTTCTATCTTCTTTTTCATGTGGGTACGCTGGACAATCCCGCGTTTCCGTTATGACCAGTTGATGGATCTTGGCTGGAAAATATTAATACCCTTGGCTATTGCCAATATAGTGCTTACCGGCGTGGGCAGCACATTACTTACACACTTTGGATATTAATCAAATGGAATCATTAAGCAATAAACGAAAAGTACTGGAAGTTAAGCCACTCACTTTATTGGAGCGTGCTTACCTGCCTGTTATTGTTGGCGGCCTGGCCACAACAATGAAACACTTCTTCAAAAAGCCGGTAACCATCAGTTATCCTGAAGAAAAGCGTGAGTTTTCGGAGAATTTCCGTGGTATGCACTCTTTAAAACGTGATGAGAACGGTAAAGAGCGTTGCACAGCCTGTGGCCTTTGCGCGTTATCATGCCCTGCAGAAGCTATTACCATGACAGCTGCTGAGCGCCAGAAAGGCGAGGAGCACCTGTACCGCGAAGAAAAGTATGCCGCTGTTTATGAAATAAATATGCTGCGCTGTATTTTCTGCGGTTTGTGTGAAGAGGCCTGCCCTAAGGAAGCTATTTATCTTGACGGTGATATTGTTCCTGCCGACTACTTAAGGAAGGATTTTATTTACGGTAAAGACAAATTAGTAGAAGCGCCCTTAAATCAATAAAGAAGTTTTATACCTTTGCCCTGCCTAAAAGGGTAAAGGTATTTTGTAAATAAAAACATGAGTACATTTTACTTCATCGCATTTTTGTCCATATTCTTTTCGATATTGGTAATCTCGGCCAAAAATCCGGTACATAGTATCCTATATCTGATCCTTACTTTTTTCACTTTCACCATACACTACATTTTGCTTAACGCGCAATTTTTGGCAATTGTGAATTTCATTGTTTACATGGGGGCAATACTTGTATTATTCCTGTATACGCTGATGCTTATCAACCTTAATAAGGAATCGGAACCTGTTAAACCATTTATGGTTAAGGTAGCCGGTGTTTTTGGCGGCGGCATTTTAGCTGTTGCTGTTGCATCATCGCTTAAACTGATAGGCACATCAAATCCTGTATTGTTACAAAACCCCGATCTGGGCCTTGTGAAAAACCTGGGTAAAGTATTGTTCAACGAATTTTTATTGCCTTTTGAAGTATCGTCGGTATTGTTGTTATCGGCAATGGTAGGAGCGGTATTATTGGCCACTAAAGAAAAAGAACCTAAAGCAGCATAATGGAAAGTTTAACAAATACTATGCACGCCGTGCCGCTTAATCATTACATACTGTTAAGCACAATCATTTTTGCAATAGGCGTAATGGGCGTATTGATCCGCCGTAATGCTATCGTGATCTTCATGTCGGTTGAGTTGATGCTTAACTCGGTTAACCTTTTGCTTACCGCGTTTTCGGTATACAGGGGAGATGCTACCGGGCAGGTGTTCGTATTTTTTATCATGGCGCTGGCCGCTGCCGAAGTTGCAGTAGGTTTGGCTATCATCGTGATGATCTACCGTAACACTAACTCAATTGATATCAACGTACTGAACAGGTTGAAGTGGTAGGTTTTGATTTCGGATTTCGGAGTTTTGATTTCGAAATTGAATGATTGACTGAATAAAAAAATATTAAACGTCATTGCGAGGTACGAAGCAATCCCCAACTATACAGAGATGTTTGAAAGGGCTTACTTAATCCTGGTAATGAAGGATCTGATAATTTAAAACGTATAACGTAACACGTAAAACGTACAACATCGAACATGGATAAATATATCTGGCTTATTCCTATATTACCGTTAGCCGGTTTTGTTATAAACGGACTTGGCCGTAATTCGTTATCAAAAAGTGTAATTGGCTTTATTGGCAGTTTGCTGGTACTGGTATCATTTGGTTTAAGTCTTGCGGTTTTCTTCCAGGTTAAATCAACGGGAGCAGCTATCAACGTTAACTACTTTACATGGTTTGCAGTTGGTGCGCTGAAATTCCCTTTCGCGTTTTTGATCGATCAGTTAAGCTCTATCATGCTACTGATCATTACAGGCGTTGGTTTCCTGATTCACCTGTATTCTATAGGTTATATGCATGACGACGAAGGTTTCGGAAAGTTTTTTGCTTACCTGAACCTGTTCGTGTTCTTCATGCTTTTGCTGGTTTTAGGCTCAAACTACCTCATCATGTTTATTGGATGGGAAGGCGTAGGTTTATGCTCATACCTGCTTATCGGTTTCTGGTTTACCAACCCGGATTATGCAGATGCTGCCAAGAAAGCTTTCGTAATGAACCGTATCGGTGACCTTGGATTTTTATTAGGCATCTTTACTATAATTTATGTTTTCGGTAGTATTCAGTTTGCGGAGATCTTTCCAAAAGCTGCTACCATGAAATCAGGTGCTGGTCCGCTATTTATAATCACGATATTATTGTTTATCGGAGCTTGTGGTAAATCAGCGCAATTGCCTTTATTTACCTGGTTGCCTGATGCGATGGCCGGCCCAACCCCGGTTTCGGCTTTGATCCACGCTGCTACCATGGTTACAGCTGGTATCTACATGATTGCCCGCTCAAACATATTCTACACTTTATCTCCCGATACGATGGAGATCATAGCTTATGTAGGCTTGGCAACGGCACTCATCGCGGCACTTATAGCATTAACACAAACAGATATAAAAAAGGTATTGGCTTATTCAACAGTATCGCAATTAGGGTACATGTTTTTAGGCCTGGGTGTTGGCGCTTATACAGGGGCTTTCTTCCACGTGTTAACACACGCTTTCTTCAAAGCTTTATTATTCCTTGGTGCAGGCTCTGTGATCCACGCTATGAGTGGCGAACAGGACATGCGTAAAATGGGCGGGTTAAAAGGAAAGATCAAGGTTACCTTCGCTACCATGATGATCGGTACTGTTGCTATCGCGGGTATCCCTCCGTTTGCTGGTTTCTTCTCTAAAGACGAGATCCTGGCGCATGCTTATGCACACAACCCGGTATTTTGGGCTGTTGGTGCATTTACCGCATTGCTTACCTCTTTCTACATGTTCAGAATGATGTACCTTACTTTTTACGGAAAGTTTCGCGGTACGCATGACCAGGAACATCACTTGCACGAATCGCCTCCAACAATACTGGTTCCGCTTATTATCTTAGCTATCCTTTCTATTATAGGTGGTTGGATCGGTGTGCCGGAAGTTATGGGCGGCCATCATGAACTGGAGCATTTCCTTGCGCCGGTATTTGCTAAGTCGACCGCAATCCTGGGCGAGCATCATATGTCTGCCAGCCTTGAATGGGGTTTAATGGGCGCATCAGTTGCGTTGGCTTTAGCAGCAATGCTTTACGCCTATGTTAAATACGCCAAAAATGGCAGCGTTCCGGTTGCAGATACCGAGGAGCGCCCTGCATTGACCAGCTTATCATACCACAAGTTTTACCTTGACGAGCTTTATGACGTGATCGTTCGTAAACCGCTCGACTGGCTTTCAGACTTCTTCTATAATATTATAGAACGTTTGGGCATTGATGGATTGGTGAACGGGATTGGTAAAGGAACAATTGAAACCAGTAAAGGTCTGCGTCTGCTGCAAACCGGTAACGTAGGTTTCTACATATTCATAATGGTACTGGGAATTATCGCGGTATTACTGTATAGCGTATTTGGATTAACTAAAATATAAACGATAAGCGTTTAGCAACATAAAAATGACCGTTAGTATATTACTTTTTTTGCCAATAGTTGCCGCTGTTATAACTGCCCTGCTAAAAAACGGGATAGCTAAACATGCTGCATTATTTTTCTCTGTTGCCCAACTGGTAATAGCGCTTATATTTTTAAGCAAATTTGTTCCGGATGCGTCAACTCAATTTGTTATTGATGCACCATGGATCAGCAGTTATGGAATTTATTTCAGTGCCGGTATCGACGGGATCAGCATGGTGCTGGTTTTATTGACCTCAGTGCTTGTACCATTAATTATTTTAACAACCTATCAGCACCAATATAAAAGCGAGGGTGCTTTTTATGGCCTCATTTTGTTTATGCAGGCCGGTATGCTGGTTGTGTTCACCGCCCTCGACGGATTTTTATTTTACGTTGGATGGGAAGCGGCGCTGATCCCTATCTATTTCATCTGCGCCCTTTGGGGCGGTGAAAACCGGATCCGTATCACCATTAAGTTTTTCATTTACACGTTTGCCGGTTCACTGTTTATGCTGGTGGGTATTATCTACCTGTACCTGCAATCACCCGACAAAACGTTCGACATCCACAATTTTTATAAAATGACTTTGGATGTTAAACACCAGAACTGGATCTTCTGGGCGTTCTTCCTGGCTTTCGCTATTAAAATGCCTTTGTTCCCTTTCCATACCTGGCAGCCGGATACTTATACCGAAGCGCCATCAGGCGGTACGATGATGTTATCAGGTATCATGCTTAAAATGGGTATTTATGGTGCTATCCGCTGGATGATCCCTAACGCTCCGCTTGGTTTTTTCCATTTCCAAACTTTGGCTTTGATCCTCGGTGTTATCGGTGTGGTATATGCTTCTATCATTGCCTTTAAACAAAAAGATGGTAAGCGTCTTATAGCTTATTCTTCGATTGGACACGTTGGCCTTATAGCCGCAGGTATCTTTGCCTGGAATATTGCCGGTGTTCAGGGTGCCGTGATCCAGATGCTTAACCACGGTATCAATGTTGTTGGTATGTTCTTCATCTGGGACATTATCAGCCGTAGGTTAAACACCCGCGAGATAAGCCAGCTGGGCGGTATCGCGAAGGTAGCTCCAAGATTCGCAATTGGTTTCCTTATTATATTATTAGGTACCGTAGGTTTACCGCTTACCAATGGTTTTATTGGTGAGTTCCTGTTACTGAAAGGTGTATTTGATTTTAGCGTGCAACACTATGTAAATCTTGTATTGGCATCTGTAGCCGGCTTAACCATCATTTTTGGAGCGGTTTACATGTTACGCTTGTATAAAAATGTAATGCAGGGCGAAACCAATGCACTTACAGCAACCTTTACTGATGTTAGCGGTACCGAAAAGTTTACGTTGTGCCTTATTTGTGTCCTGGTGATTGTATTAGGCGTTTATCCTCAGCCTATTCTGCATATATCTGAGGCTGCGGTAACGCAACTGGTAAATCAGGTAAGTTCAAAGTTTACAATGTAGGTTTAAGATTTTAAAGAAAAGAATGAATACTATAATCATCATATCTGTTTTACCTATAGTGCTGCTGTATTTAGGGTTATATAAAGCGCAAAAGGCTTTGCTTCCTGTTACTGTTATAGGATTACTGGCTGCTTTAGGTTTTGCAATTTGCCAATGGACTTCAAAAGATACCGCGCAGCCGCTTTATACCGGCATGTTGCTGTTCAATAATTTTTCTGTTGTATTTTCAAGTGTTACTATCATATCTACTATCCTGATCCTGCTGCTGTCAAAAGGCTACTTTGAAAGGATCAGCAGGCACACTGCCGAGTATTATGCCATTATCCTGTTTTCGTTAGCGGGCATCATCGTCATGGTGTCATTTAATAACCTGGTGATGTTGTTTATCGGCATCGAGATCATGTCTGTTAGCTTATACATTTTGGCGGGTATTAAAAAGAGCGATTTTGCATCAAACGAAGCAGCTTTAAAATATTTCCTGATGGGTGCTTTTTCAACCGGCTTTCTGCTGTTTGGCATGGCTTTGTTATACGGATCATCAGGTTCATTCAATATGGATGCTATCAGGGAGTATGTAATCAATCATCCGCATATCGACCCGATGTTTTATACAGGCATTGCCCTTCTAATAGTAGGTTTATGCTTTAAGGTAGGTGCTGCTCCGTTCCATTTCTGGACGCCGGATGTATACGAAGGTGCACCGACACTGATCACTGCGTTCATGTCTACAGTTGTAAAAACAGCGGGTTTCGCAGCCTTCCTGCGTTTGTTCTCTGCCTGTTTCCAGCCATTATCAGATTTCTGGACGCCAATATTATTGGTAATTACTATCATCACTTTATTTATAGGCAACATCACTGCTTTATACCAGCAAAGCTTTAAAAGGATGCTCGCATTTTCAAGTATCTCCCATGCGGGCTACCTGTTATTTGCTATTGTATCATTAGGTGCAGCTTCAGGTAATTCGGTGTTTGTTTATGCTACGGCCTACTCAATAGCTTCAATCATCGCATTTGGCGGTTTAATATTGGTACAACAACAAAGCGGAAGCGACAACTTTGAAAGCTTTAACGGACTTGGTAAAAAGAACCCTTTCCTTGCTTTGGTATTAACGGTAGCTATGCTTTCATTAGCTGGTATCCCGCTTACTGCAGGCTTCATTGGTAAATTCTTCATGTTTTCGGGAGCGGTAAGCCGTTACCACATCGGTTTGGTTATTATTGCCGTAATTAACGCTATCATTAGTATTTTCTACTATTTCAGGGTTATCATAGCAATGTATTTCCGTGACGGCGAACGTGCAGAACTTACGGTGCCGGTTTACTACAAAGTTGTATTTGCAGTTTCGGCCTTAGCTACAATCCTTATAGGCGTTTATCCCGATCTTATAGCCCGTTTCATATAATCAGTATTAATAACTGCAAATTGATATAATATTTGTAGTTTTACAGATATAGTGAATGGAAAGTTTTTGGGAATACCTTCAAAATTTAACTGACGCTCAATCCATAATAAGCAGGGGTGGTTTTTATCTCTTGCTTATTGTTGTTTTTGCCGAAACCGGTTTATTCTTTGGTTTCTTTTTACCCGGCGATTATCTGCTGTTTATGGCGGGTTTGTTGTGTGCGGCGGGTAAAGTTGATGTTTCTATAACTACACTGGTGCTATCGTTAATTGGGGCCGGTGTATTAGGCAATTTTACCGGGTATTGGTTCGGTTACCGAACGGGGCCGGTATTATTCAATAAAAACGACTCACTCTTTTTCAAACGCCGCTACGTGGTGCTGGCCAGTGAGTTTTACAACAAGCATGGGGGGATGGCGCTTATTTTAGGGAGATTTTTCCCTATTGTTAGAACATTTGCTCCTATATTTGCAGGAGTTGTTAAGGTTGATATTAAAAGATTTTCAATTTATAACCTTATTGGCAGCGTAACCTGGGTTTGCGTATTTACTTTAAGTGGTTTTTTTTTAGGTAGAAGGTTTCCCCAATTAAAAGACTATTTGCAATATATCATACTTGGATTGATCGTAGTTACAACAATTCCGCTGGTTATTGCTTATCTTAAAAAGAAATTCGCTGAAAAAAACGAAAAAACTGATTAGTTAATAAATTTTATATAATTTAAGAATAAATGAGTACTCAACATCCATGGCACCAGGTTTCGCCAGGTGACAATATTCCTGAAGTAGTAAATGCTATCATTGAAATCCCTAAAGGTTCAAAAGCGAAATATGAAATTGATAAGGAATCGGGTTTGTTAAAACTCGACCGTGTATTATTTTCATCTGTAATGTATCCTGCTAACTATGGCTTTATTCCGCAAACTTATTGCGACGATAAAGATCCTTTGGATATTCTTGTGCTTTGTTCAATTGACGTTTTCCCGATGTCGATCATTGAAGCCAAAGTAGTAGGTGTGATGCACATGGTAGATAACGGCGAGCAGGATGACAAGATCATCGCTGTGGCTAAAAATGATATGTCGGTAAATTACATTAACGACTTAAATGAATTGCCTCCGCATGCCATGACCGAAATTGTTCGCTTTTTTAAAGACTACAAAAAATTAGAAGGTAAAAACGTAACCATCGAACATTTGTTGGGTGTACGTTATGCTCATAAAGTGATAAATGAGAGTTTGGAGCTGTACAAGTCTACGTTCCCTGTGTATCAATCATAAAATAAATGGACCCCGCACATTACGAGATTAGTTTATTTTACATTTTCGCTACCATATTTTTGGTTTTACTCAATGGCTTTTTCGTAGCCGCGGAGTTTGCCATGGTAAGGGTTC
>NZ_DASVOB010000157.1:0-7135 GCF_036383575.1 Mucilaginibacter sp. | reverse complement strand
GCCGTAGTTTTATATTAATAATTTACCGATTTAATAGTCACCGGACCTGTTAACCCCGAAGCCTCAAGCTGACTTTCAGGTTTATAAGGGTTTACGATAGTCCAGGTATGGCGTTCATTAGCGGATAATTTACTATCGCCTATTAAACGGTTAACCCAGGTATTTACTACCTCAATATCAAGAGTGTTATTGCCCGGTTTTAGCGCGGTGGTAATGTCAAGCTGATAGGGAGCTGTCCAAACGCCACCAACGGCAACACCATTCACTTTTACTTTAGCCATGGCTTTTACCTGCCCCAAGTCAAGCAGCAGATGTTTGCTTTTTTCAATTTGGTCAATATTAAACGTATTATGGTAAACTGCCGAACCAGAGTAGTATTTAATATCATCCTCGGGCCGCAATGTCCAGTCGACCAGCTTATCAAAGGTAACAGGATTTACCGGCCCCCATCTTTTTGGATCGAAGGTAACCGTCCACGGAGTATTTACATCAACTACAACCTGCTGATCAGGGAAATTATCATGCCTTGCCGGGTTTGCCTTAGCAGGTTTCCTAAAAATGATGAAAGCACTTTGATAAGCATCAAGCTTAAGTGGCACGGTAGTAATGCCTCCCTCTTGTTTATAATCGGGCAGGTTACGGCTGCTACCTGTTGTGGCGTCCCAAAGCTCCGGCGCTTTTCCATTAACCCTGAAGGCAGCGTTAATATCGATATTCTGCGCGGTTTGATTGGATACAAAATACATATCGCCATCAATTAGTTTACGATGAATGAACAGCGCCTGCCCTACGGTGTTAAACTTACAGTCGGGCGCTACTTTGAGCAGATCAAGCGCTTGTTGCAAGTCCATTCCGTTAATCACCACCCCTTTGCCGTATCGATGCATTTTTACCGAAACACTATCGATACTACCCCAGAGGGCCGAAGCCATTTTTTTGATCTCTGCATCAGCCATACCATAGTTTTGCAGGCTGGGCGAGCGCTCCGGTTTGGGACCTAATACAGCCAATCCATCATTAACCAGTTTGGCAATGGTTTTCAGCAACTCGGGGCGCATGGTTGCCAGTTTGGGCAGTACCAATAGCTTGTAGCTCATGCCGCCGGACAGTACCAGTTTGCCGTTAATCACTTTGGCGCGGCCGTTCAATACTTCCGCATTGATATAGTCGAAAGAGTAGCCTTGCGGCAGCTCCGGGTCACGAACACCGGTCATTTTGGGGGCATCCTCGCCAATAAAATAAGCTACATCGGCCACATAATTACCCTGCCTCAGCATGTAGTTGCAACGCTTGATATAGCTGATGAACATGTCCATATCATAAAACCAGGTATTGTTACGGTTAAATTCGTTCGAGAACCAAGCATTTGTACCCGGTACCCGGTTATCAGCAAGCTGCGAAATAAATACATGCAGCAGGGTGTTGTTAATACCCTCGGTGAAAAAGCGGTCGCCCCGTTGTTTCATCATGGCCGGGTAGCGCGAAAATGATCCCCCTGCACAGGTAAACGATTCGGCCGAGACCTTATTTTTACCGTAGATATGTGCAGAAGATGAAGCTGCCCTGTTTTCGATATTACCCAAATCGCCTTCACTCCAAAACTCTCCGCCAATCTCGTCCGATTGACCGCCGTACTGCAAAAACTCACCCGGGAAGCCCCAGTGCCCGTAATTTTCCAGCCATGTAGTAAGCCCGTGTTTGTGGCTCACATCCCGCAGGCCGCCAACATATTCATAAGCTACTTTATCAGCAACAAAACGGCGCAAATCCCATAAAAACCGGTCGCTTTGATCCTGGCTACCTACTACACAGCCGCTTAACACGGGCAGGTACGGCAGGGCATCGTAGCCATATCGGGTTTTGAAGTTTTTGAGCATCTCATCCGTCCAATTCTGGCTTCCCGTTTCGTAGCTATCCTCAACAGCTACCTTAAAACTTTTGCGGTCGGCTACTGGGATCCGCTTCAGGATCTGCCCCAGGAAAGCGTCAAAATGTTCGGCAATATGCTGTTTGCTCATTTTATCAATCTCAAGACCTCGGCCTTCGGGCGGTGCTGGGGCGTTGGTAACCTGGGTAGGCGTCATACCGGTGCGCATAATGATCCAGTTGCCGGCAGGCACATCCCATTTCAGCGTACCATCAGCCTGCATATATTTTGATATATCAACAACCTTTTGCGGATCGATCACATATTGCTGATCATCAACCACCGGCTGAGGTTTCCACTGATATTCCTTCCAGTACGGTAGTGGTGTCTGATACATTTTAGCCAACGACTTTTCAGCATAATTTTCCACGTTTGGCGATGCTGAGATCTTAAGCTCGGCTATATCGCTGCCCTGGGAGCCATTGCTAAATATTACCCTGAAACTTTGGCTTGTTGTGGCGGGGATAGATACTACGGCAGGCGAATAAGGGCTAAAACCCACATTTAAATTGGTATTGCTCCTATCTACCACAAAGTGTTTTACCGTTTGATAATTACCGGCAGCATCGCGGGCCTGGATATCTCCCTCAAATCTTAACTCCTTATGTGCAGGATAAAAAACAAAACTGCGCGCAGTATAAGCCGAAGCGGCATCAATAGTTATCGTTGGTTTCGGATCATTAGGAATGGTATATATAGTATTTTCATTACCATCCATCAGGTTATTAGCATGCGGATCAACAGGTAAGGAACTGATAAATGAGGCCGGCATTTGTTGGCCATAACCAGTAGGTGCAGGAAAAGCGATCACCCTTACATCCTGAAACTGCTTTTGGGGCTGATCCAGTTTTTTATCGAGACTGATTGGCCCTTTTATAGCTAAAGTTGACGAATTAAGGTACCTCATAGACTGCTCCGGCTTAACCCAGGGACCGCCGGACTGGCTCCATCCGGGACCATTAAAAATACCGATATCTACCTTGAGCCGGGTAGCGGTTTTAAGGGCGGTATGCATGATATCCCACCATTCGTCCGAAAACATTTTTACTTTTCCGTAAGGGATCTCATCCAGGCCAATATTACCGATAAAAGCCCGGTTGATGCCTACCTTCTTCATCGATTCAAGGTCTTTAACTACGCCCTCTTTAGATACGTTCCCCGAGATCCAATACCAATAAACACTGGTTTGCACCGAATCAGGAGTAGTTTTAAAGCCGCTGTAAAGCGCGTCGTTTTTAGATGATTTAGTTTGGGCGAAGCTTTTGGTGCTGAAACCAATTGCATTGGCCGCAAGCAATGTTACGATGGCCTTTTTGTAGATATTTTGCATCAGGATAAATATTCTGTTTTATAACGTTACACGCTCCAACCCCGGGGAGCCAATGATATAGGTTAAAAAATGAAAGCTGGTAAGTTTATAATAAAAACAATACTATAGCTTTCTGTATAAATTGGCATCCTGTACTATCCTATCCGTATTGATATACGATATTATCAGGCAGAATATCTATTTTACGTACCAAATGGCTCGCTTATGAATGATTCAAAAGAGCCTGTCCTGTTACCTTTGTTAAAGCTTTCACTAAAAGCGTAGCTGTTTATGGAAAACTACACCATTGTTATATTTATACTGGCTGTGATGATCGGTTTATCGGCCATGGCCGACAAAATAAAACTACCTTATCCAATTTTACTGATCATAGCAGGTATAGCGGTTGGTTTTGTTCCGTCCATTCCCAATATTGAGCTTAACCCCGAAATTGTTTTCCTGATATTTTTGCCGCCATTGCTGTATGACGCAGCTTTTAATATCTCGTACCAAACCTTTAAAACCAATATCAACACCATAGGTACGCTGGCTATTTCGCTGGTATTTATTACGGCCTCGGGCATAGCGGTATTTGCCCATTATATTATCCCGGACATGACCTGGCCGCTGGCCTTCGTATTGGGCGCTATCCTTTCGGCTACAGATGCTGTGGCGGCCATGAGCATTACCAAAGGCCTCGGATTATCGCACAGTACTAATACCATTTTGGAGGGTGAAAGCCTGGTGAACGATGCATCAGCATTGGTGGCTTACCGTTTTGCCGTAGCGGCCGTAACCGGTACTGCCTTTGTGTTTTGGAAAGCATCATTGCAGTTTTTTATACTGATGGGCGGCGGCTTTGTGGTTGGCCTGATAATGGGAAAAATACTGGCATTTATTATTAAACGGGTACATAAAAATGATTTGGTGACCATCAGTTTTATGCTGCTGATGCCATTTGTAACCTACCTTGTGGCTGAAGACCTGCACGTGTCCGGCGTTATAGCTGTGGTTATATTAGGATTGAGCATTGCCCGTTTTAGCGCTAAAGTTTTCCCGGAAAAACTGAAACAGCAATCCAAATCTATCTGGGATATTATCATCTTTTTATTGAACGGATTGATCTTTATTTTTATAGGTCTGCAGTTCCCCTATGTCATCAAAAGCATCCCCAAAGCACAGGTATGGCCTTATGTGGGTTATTCTTTCCTGATCACCATTATTGCGCTGGCGTTACGGATGCTGCGTGTCTTCCTTCAGAAAGTAAACCTTCAGGAGGCTTTTAAAAAAGGCAAGCACAAAATAACAGAAGATGCCCTGCTTGATTTTAAGAGCAGCCTGATCATCAGCTGGTCGGGTATGCGGGGGATTGTATCATTGGCTATTGCCATTGGTTTGCCAGCTACTTTAGCCGATGGCAGTCCTTTTCCTGAGCGTAACGCTATTATCTTTATTTCGGTAGTTGTGGTGCTGTTTACGCTGATTGGCCAGGGGTTGAGCCTGCCGTGGCTGGTGAGGAGATTGACTGATAAATAATTTTATAATACAAAGTAAATGACAAAGCGAGGGAAGACTTACGAAGTTTTAGAAACTTCGTAAGTCTGGCTGTGCGATAAATTTCACATTACGAGCGCAAATGGTAACTGCACGAAAGCATAACTGCTCTGTAGAGCATGCGATTGCTTCGTCGCTCCTCCTTATAATGACACGATTATAAGTTACTGATTATCAAGTAAATTTTTCAACTTATAAATATGAGCGTTGCCTGCGGCCCGTGCTATCCGCTCATACTGCACAAGGCATTATCCGTTAGCTAACGGACGATATCCGCTACTATCACTAACGCGGCTCCCGCACACCATCGCTTAAATATATTTCATACGTCATCGTGGTTTGTTTCAGGTTTTCCCTGATGCTTACTCGTGACATCGTTTTTAACAACTTACATCGGCAACCTAAAATAAAAGGAAGAACCTTTGCCAAACTCACTATCAACCCCAACCTTTCCACCATGGCTTTCAACGATCTCGCGCGAAAGGTACAGGCCTAAGCCATATCCTTTTGTACCAGTAGCGTTTTCATGGTGAATACGGGAATAACGGCAAAACAATAGCTTTTGATCGGCGGACTTAATACCCCGGCCTTTGTCCTGTACGGTTACTATGCCTTGTCCATCCGCTACTGCACAGGTTAAGGTAATTACGCTTTTTACCGGCGAAAACTTCACTGCATTGTTGATATAATTTACCAGTACCTGCGCCAGTTTATCATAGTCGGCAGTAACCTGTATTGTCTTTGATACTTTCAGTTTAAACTTTCGGTCGGGATAAAGTACAGTCATATCTGCCGCTACCTTCTCAACCAATTCGGCCAGATTAAAATGACTTTGTTGCAGGGTAAGTTTTGCATCCTGAACCTGCGACAGTGTTAAGAAGTTATTGATCAGCTGGGTCATGCTCACCGTTTGCTGATCAGCCTTGAGCATTTTGTCTTCCAACGGTTTATTGTTTTCCATCCGCGCGACGCGGGCAGTATTTTGGATATATAATTTAATGGTACTTAGTGGCGTACGTAATTCATGGTTCAGAAAAGCCATCAAATCGTTTTTACGGAGCTCTTCCTGCTTAGCGACAGTGATATCGGTTAGGGTCCCCATCATTTTCATGGCCAAACCATCACTGCAATAAAGCTTTCCTGTTATCTTCAGCCACCGTCCGTAACAGCCGTCTGGAGTAGAAATATTCAACTCGGTTTCAAACTCCTGCTGAGTGCGGCAGGCAGTTTTGGCGGTTTCTAAAACATGCTTTTGGTTCCACTGCAGCAACTTTTGCATCAATACCCGTAAGCCAAAAGTACTGCTGCCTTTCATCCCTAAAAAACCGCTGGCAACCGGGCATAGGTGAAACTTTTTACTGTACACACTATAACTCCACATCCCTATACCTGCCGAGGCAAGCATGCTGGTTATTGCCTGCTCGCGGGTATGTACCCTTTCGGAGATATCAACCAAAAAAGCATAAGGGTTTAATACCTGGCCCGGGAAAACCGGCTCAATAAAATTATCAGAACTACCAAATGCAGCAATTTGCAAATTGGTATTGGTTAATTGTTGTGGGGTTACGGTTAATGTTGCCATGAGCTTTGAGCGATAATTTTTGTTATCATAAAACTAAGGCTCCTTCAAAGGCTTTGGCTTCAGCATTCGTTGAACAGGCAAAAACTGTCGGTGAAGGGTTGATGGATTCAGGCAGGTTTATTTTGATCCTGTTTAAAAGTTGTAGGGACGCATAATTGCGTCTCCCGCTATAAGGTCAAACATACCGATCCCTTAGCAAATCGGCAAACGCAATTATGCGTCTCTACATTAAAATATAGTGAAACTTACACCAACGTCCCGTAAAAATGCTTGGCATCATCAATGGCATTGAGGCATACCGCGGTAACATCATTGATAAGCCGCAATGTTTCCGTGTCGGCAATTGTGACTTGCTCCAGTTCATCCAGATCGGCTTCCAATGCGGGCAATAAACCCATAATGGCAACTGTGGTTTTCATGTTATGAGCCGTACTTTTCAGACCTTCAAAATCCTCAGCACTGAACATATTTTTCAACGTATTTACATCAGTTAGCGTAAGTTCAATAAACTGTGAAGTTACCAGCTTTTCATAAGCTGTATTTCCCTTGCTGATGTCCTTCATATAGTTGAGATCGATATACTGGTACGTATACTCATTGATTACCGCAGCCTGTTCCAGCCGCGATGCACCGGGTACAAACTTAAGGATCAGCTTAAACAGGTCATCATCATTAACCGGTTTAGCGATATACTCATTCATGCCGTGGCTCATGCATTTTTCACGTTCACCTGCCATAGCATGGGCTGTCATGGCAATGATCG
>NZ_DASVOB010000156.1:0-17325 GCF_036383575.1 Mucilaginibacter sp. | reverse complement strand
TCACCAGCTTTATATTGTGTTGAAAAGAACGGCCATCGCATTAATAAAGCTTTACTAATTAATGCACGGTAATTGGTTAAAAACAAATATAGTTAACAAAAAATTAAATGTGCAATCGATTGCACAAAAAATAACACCATTTATTTAAGTATTGAATAATTCAGGCACCTGTCAGGCAATGCCACCGACAGATACAAATTTGTTTGGCAAAACCCGACTATTCCAGCCCTGCGAATGTCTGCCTGAAGGTTAATTTGGTCTGCTTCATTGATTTGGTGTTTCATAACAGGCTGTTCAAGACCGTAGTTTTACTAAAAATTAAACTAACACCATGAAAACTAACAAAAACAAACTGGCTGCTGCCATCATTATTGCTGTCCTTGCAGCCTTTACGCTTCCTTCATCATCCTTTGCACAGCAGGTTCCAGCGGGAGGCCGCACCGAGCTGCAGCGCCATGACCTGAGCACTCCCGGCCGCGAAATGGTACAGATACGCGTAGATATTGAAAAGGGACAAGCTTATCCGTCACATACACACTTTGGCGAGGAAATCATCTATGTACTTGCCGGCGAACTCGAATACCATGTAGAGGGCAAACAGCCGGCAATACTTAAAGCCGGCGATGTTTTATTTATTCCCTACGGCATTGCACATTCGGTAAAAAATGTGGGAGATACTAAAGCAAGTGAACTTGCTACTTATATTGTTGAAAAAGACAAGCCCCTTGTTACGTTGATCAAGTAAGGGACATTGAAAACGGGGTCAGTCTGAGCCTGTCGAAGACTGACCGGCCCTCTTTTATCATCGGTGAACCTCAAGATCCTCTGCAAGTTTAAGTTAACCCACAAAATTCACCAACCTAAAATTTCAATAGGAGGCACCTATGGAGCCAAAAAATATCCTCTTTTAAGGCTATAAACATGTGGCCCCGCTGGGGCCGGCAAGGTTTTATAACATAATCAGGTATTAATTAAGGTGTGCTTAAGGAAAGATGCACCAGAGGTGCAAAAGGTTTGTAGTAGCATAAAAGTATAGAAATATCCTTTGCCCCATAGGGGCAAAACAAAACGCCTTGCCGATTAAACTGCAAGGCGTTTTGTGGGTTAACTTAAATCTGCGAGAGACCCTGAGGGAACGTTTTTTTACAGAGTTGACTGAAACCGATAATCCCCAGACGCCAAACGATAAACCGCCTTATTTCCTTCAACCCTGATAAAAGTGATACCTTTTACCCCGGCGATAGGCTTACCACCTTCAGTAACCTGTTTAACGGCGGTTGCCGGAAGTAATAAAGTAGCCGTAGTATTTGCCGGAACTGTAGCGTTATAAGTCAATGTTTTGCCGCTTACAGACCAGCTGCTGTTTATCCTGCCATAGGGCGACTCATAAGACCCTTTTGCCCAGGTCATCTTGCCAGTAGGATCGGGCTCTGGTTGCAAAATAAATTTCTTAAACCCAGGCTCATCGCGCTGGATCCCGATAGAATAAGCAAGCATCCACTGGCCAATTGCACCGAACGAATAGTGGTTAAATGAGTTCATGCTGTTATTGCCGCCAAAACCATTCTCTACAGTATATCCGTTTAACCTTTCCCAAATGGTTGTGGCGCCCTGGTCAATAGCATACAGCCATGATGGGTAATGCTCATTCTGCAACATTTTATAAGCCAGGTCCGAATGCCCATGATCTGAAAGTGCCTTGCTGATCCCTGCCGTACCTACAAACCCTGTCATGAGGGAATAAGCCGGGCGGACAATGCCCTGGTCATCCTTATTTTCCCGTTCAACGGCAGCCTCCAGGTTTTTTGCCATATAACTGACGTTTTCGTCGCTGAATACGCCAAGTGCCAAGCCTGTTGCATAAGCGGTTTGTGTATCCGAAACTTTAAACTCTTTCTTTCCGGGTTCGCCGAACATCCCACCGCCAATAAATCCTACGGCCTTTTTATCAGCATTAACAAATGTTTTATTGAAGAAGGCTTTACGCTCTTCATATTTTTTGCTGAACTTCTCAGCATCGTCTTTCTTTCCTAAAATGACGGCGACCTTTGCCATAATGCCCAGGTCATAAACATGATAAGCCGTAACCGGGAAGGCGGTACCCAACTGCATATACTGCGGACCAAGCCAGTCGCCCAGTACGCCATCTGTACTGAAGCCTGTTTTCGGGTCGATGGTTGAGTCTATATAGTCCATGTACCTGCTCATAGCCTCGTAATGTTCTGCAAGCAGGGATAAATCATTATATTGCTGGTAGGCTTCCCATGCTACGGTGATCCCAGCACTTCCCCAAATTACCCCGCCAAATCCACCGCCAACAGGCGCTATATCAGTAAACCGACCCTGCTCGGTTTGCAGGTCTCGCATGGCCAGCATATGCCTGCGTAAAAACTGATCGGCATTGGATACATAGGTAGCCGTACGCGAAAAAATACTAATATCACCCGACCAGCCCATCCGCTCATTTCTTTGCGGGCAGTCTGTAGGTATGGTCAGGAAGTTATCGATATTTGACCAGGTAAGGTTTGACCATAGTTTGTTCACCTTTGGGTTGGAAGTTGCATAATCGGCCGTAAGTTTTTTTACCGAACTGATTCCCAGTCCCTGCACATCACCAAGAGGCAGCGGACTATCAATACCGGTGATTTCAATATACTGATACCCATGCGACGTAAAATGCGGTTGGATCACCTGGTCGCCATCCTTCATGATATAAAGATCCTGGCTTAAAGCTGCACGGTAATTTTCGGTCATGATCATACCTACATTTTTACCGGATTCTTTCAGGTTCGGGTACAGGATCTCGGCGTAACGCAGCGTCAGTTTCTTTCCGGCGATGCCATTTTTGATGCTGATCTTAGGCACACCTACAAAGTTTTGCCCCATATCATATACATAAACACCTTTTCTAACCTCCTTCACCCCTTTTGCGGTAAGGGTTTTATAGATGCCTGCCGATGTACCGATCTGCCCGGTCATCAAAATATGGTCAAAATCAAGAGGGATCTTTTTTCCGAAGTAGTCGACTTCATCCCCTGTATATGTTGTTCCTTTTAAAGATATCTCTTCCGCTTTTTGCCAGTTGCGATCATCGTAGGCTACCGTGTTCCAATCTTTAACAGCGGCATCCCTGGTTGCATCATCAACCTCGCCCATATCCAGGCTACTGTAAACAACAGGGCCATGATTATAATATTTCCAGCTTTTATCGTTGGTTTTGATCACCTCTTCCGAACCATCGGCATAGGTAATTACCAGTTTAGCCAGCAATGATTGCCGGTCGCCAAAATGGTTCCAAACAGAACCGTAGCTCAGTAAGCCACTCCACCAACCTTCTCCAAGCATGGCGCCGATGGCATTTCTTCCTTTGCCTATCATGGCGGTTACATCATATGTTTGGTAAAGGTGGGTCTTGTTATACTGGGTAAGCCCGGGGTTGTAATAATCGTTACCTACCCGCTTACCATTAAGATAAACTTCATAGATCCCTCTTGCAGTTACATAAAGCCTGGCTTTTGAAATAGCTTTATCGGTATTAAACACCGACCGTAACATCGGCATGGCATTCCGGCTTGGATCGGCAAGGATAAACGCCCCGGCATTTCCGCCGTTTACTTCATATTTCCCATCTTTTATAGTTAGCCCTGACGATGACACGGCAGCAGCTTCTTTGAAAATTCCGCGGTAGCTATTTTCATCAAGTTTTTCATTGAATAAAGTACTACGCGGCGACCTGATATTTGACACGGTAAGATCAGAAAATTTAGCCTTCTGCCCCTGATCTGCAGAAAAACCTATCTCCCCCAGCATCCCGTATGTGATCAAATCATGACCCGTCCCAAGCGGGTTAAGCGTTACTACAGCTCCGCGGTTTGCCGGTGCTACCACTGTTCCATTTTTCTCATCGGCAAGAAATGTTTTATCATCGTCGACAGTAAATGTAAGCGTACCAAACTCGTTATGGACCAGGATGGAGTGTGGTTTGTTCTTGTTGCCATTACCAATCAGGTCGTTTTTTACCGGGAAACTTTTAAATACTTTACCCAATATATCTTTTTCCGAATATCCTGCCCGGTATACATTGATCTTCGCATTCCCGCCCTGCTCCAAACCCGAAATATCCAACTCAACTTTAAAATACGATTGGTTCTTTTTATTGGCGAGCTGAAAAACGTTCTTGTTACTATCCATCAAACGTGGATCATTAGCAGCGAAGATCATACTTGCCCTGGAGCTGCCCGGCGCAATAGCCACTTTATATTGGAGGTTATATAACGGCAGATAATGCGCATAAAGTACCAGGTCATTATCCCCGCCACCTATCCATTGCGCGCCATCCCAGGCCGACATGCCGGTGTCCATCAACCCGGTCTCGAACCAGGAGCCAGCGGAGGAAACACCGCCCGCCTGATCCCAAACATTTATTGTCCAATTATACCGGGTTGTGGCTTTAAGCGGAGAACCGGCATAAACCACAGCCAGGGCTGTTCCGCTTTTAATTCTGGAGCTGTTCCATACTACTTTCCCCTGCGGATCTTTTACTGTGATCTGATAGGCCATTTGGCTGTACCCTCTCGTGCTTCCGGATGCCAGCATTTGCCAGCTGAAACGGGGCAATTTAACATCAATACCAATGGGAGTATCCGTATACTCCACTTGCAGGTTAACTATCTTAAGTCCTTTTGCGGCACCATACAGGTTAATTTGTGTGAATAAAAACATTAGCAACAAAGCAAGGGCAACAGGTTTTGCTGCAAAGGCGCAGTTTTTTGTCATAATTGGGTTTACAGTGAAAATAATTGGTTAACCGCAATATGCATATTTACCGGCGCTTAACTGTCCCCCACCTACCCCCTTTTATTTGCAAACCGGAATAAAACTATATTTCCAACAAATGGTTGATATATCAACCATTTGTTTACCTTTGTATTATGGATCAGCATAATCATCCTATACCGCCGTACATGATCGCCCAAATTGGGATGGTTTCAAACAGGCTGCGCCGGGAATGTGATAAAGCCTTCAGGGACCAGGGCTTTCCATTGGAGATGGATCAATTACAGGTTTTACTTAGCCTGTACTACTCCGGACCTACCTCTCAGCAGGAGATCTGTTCCAGGCAACAACGCGACAAGGCTTCCGTTAACAGAACAGTGGCCTTTTTGCTTAAGAACAATATTGTAAAGGTAGAACAGGACATTAACGACAAACGGAAAACCCGTGTTGAATTAACAGAATACGGCAATAAACTCTCTATACAGGCCAATGCTGTTCTTGAAAAGTTTGATGCAGCCTTAGCAGCAGAGTTTACCGATGAAGAAAAAAAGCAGTTCGACAACCTGATGAAGAAACTAATTTCAGTAGTTACCCCTATGTAATCAACAACATCTCCTATACACTTTAAAACAAATTAACAGATATGAAAAAATACATTTTTCTTCTGACAGGCTTTTTATTGCCCATACTTTCCTATTGCCAAAGCCCGGATACTGCAAAACATAAAAAGTTTCTTACCACATCACCCTTCCTTGGTGGAGTTAGCGTAACTGATATTGTTAGCCCTGTTAAAGTAAACAACAGTACCATGACCATGCAGCAGCCAATCGCTGACATCGGCATCCCTGTTTATAAAGATTTTTCGACTGTAAATTCTGTTTTGATCAAAACCGGCATCCGTTACCGGGGCTTGTTCCTGTCAAACGAGGAAAAAATTGGCGAGAGTGCTTTTCATTCTGTCACTATCCCGTTATTGCTGAATTATTCGCTTTCCCGAACTAAAACAATTTCCTTTATAGGTTTAGCCACTGCCGGTTCAGATTTTAAAAGCGGCATTGAAGCCAACGACATCCAGTATACCCTCGGTGTACGCCTGGGCTTCCGGGCAAGCAAATCTTTTAAATGGGGTGTTACATTGGTATATACCCGCAACTATTCGGGCAAATTCCTGTTACCGCTACCTGATTTTGACTGGACCATCAATGACAACTGGAACCTTACCGCTGTTTTACCTTCCAGGGCCTCTTTAAAACGCAGGCTCTCCAAGTCGCAATCACTGGGCCTTACTGTTGGCTTAGACGGCAGTATGTACCGGCTAAATACTACCAATCAACCTCAATACATTCATTTGCGCCAAAACAGCGCCGGCTTACTTTATGACCTCACACTTAGCAGAAGATGGAAGTTCGCCATGGTAGCCGGCCATACCTTTATGCAAAGACTGGAAACATTTAACATGGATCAAAAAGTTCCATTTGAAGGTTTTGGTAAGCTTAACGATCGGGTAGCCAATATCTCTTACAGGCAAAATTCATTTATATTTCAGGGAGGGGTTAGTTATCAGTTTTGATAGGCGGTACATATTTTGTGGATTGACTTCCCTACCGAAGTACCAAATAAACGACTGTAAGTTAAATGTACGTTTGGCTTACAGTTTTTCTGTTATGGGAAACTTTTATTTATTTCTCAATGCTTCGAGCTCCGCCAGTTCCTTTGAACTTTTTTTCCTTTAATTTCATAAAAGTTTCTGGGGCTATTATTTCTACTGGGCTTTTTTCATTGCCACTTGCAAACCAGAGATCAGATTGATAGAAGCCATCTTTAAGTGGTTCACTAATCTTTTCCAAATCAATCCCCGGCCCTATTACGCTTTCATATAAACCACAAGTCGGGCATAAGTTTTCTTCCCTGTGTGCTGTATATTCGATAATATTCCCTTTTATGTAAAACTGAAAAAAACCTGGTGCCTTAACCAATGGAATAAATTCGAGGTTGTCATATTGGTTTTCTTCGCAGAACTTTTTAAAAGCGTCGCTTACAATCGTAACATTATCATAAGTTGATGAGTAGTCATACGCCTTTTTACGCAATTTAAAGTTAGGATTATGATACCTGTAATCTGTCCTGTAACCGCAAACTTCACATTTTGGAATATCAATTAACTCTGGGAATAATTCCTCACAACTTCCCGTCATGTGGCTGTTGTTATCCCAGCCGGAGAGTTCGTAGCAAACGATCATTTTGATTTCAACTTTTACTTCACAAAATACGGTTTATAATATAGAAAATTACCACTTGGTAAGTAAGAATACCTTTTCTTTAAATCTTCTATAAAACTGCTGGACAATAATCCTATTTGGAGTACAAACCCCTCCGAAAAATCAGGATGGGCTCTATATTATTTTAGATGTTTACTCAACTATGGCCAACATACATCATCACCGCCTAACCGCCCAGGCCAAACCATCTGCCCCGCGTATCTTAATATGCCCGGTCACTTCCAACTTATTGAGATCTATTACAGCCACATAATCATCTCCGGTGCAACCGATGAATGCGCGTGATCCGTCATCATCAACCAGGATACCAGCCGCGCCATGCCCGGTATTTATACGTTTCAACTCCTGGTGCGATACCGCATCGAAAATAAACAGGTCGCCGGTACGGAGGCTGGTAACCAGTACGCGCTTACCATCCGGTGTAAATTGAAGCCTGTTGGCACCCACAACCTTCGCATCAATTGTAGTAGTTACCTTTTTGGCTGCAATATCGATGATTGAAATATTGCCGTCCTCTGCACCTGCAGTCCATAGTTCAAGACCATCGGGCGAAACATCAAAACCCTCGGAGCCTTTGGCTACCGGGATAACTGTCTGTATCCAATCATGGCGTGCCGGAGGTGTGAACCCGGGCGGAGGCGTTGCACCTGCAGGAGGAGCCCCTCCTCCCGGAGGCCCCATTGGCTTCAGCAGGCTATCCACCAAAATGCTTACCGTTGCCGATGAAACATTTGTGGTATAAACCTTTTTCCCATCATTGGTTACATAGATCATATGCGTTCGGTCCTGGCCTGTTCCCATGGCCCAGTCAAACTTACCCGTTGCGGGGTCATAACGGCCGACAGCTTTAGCACCCTCTGCCGAAAACCATACCTTACCCACGGCAAATGTTAGCCCATGAGGCCCCATCAACGGCCTGGTATCAAGGGCAGGCAAAGGTTTTTGTGCCACGAGGTCAACCACACTAAGCTCGTGCAGGCTTCCACCGCCATAGATGGAAACATAAGCGGTCTTTCCATCAGCCGATGCTACAACCTCATGAGGATCGGAACCTACCGGAACACGTGCGAGAACTTTCAGGGTAACCGGATCGATGATAGCCAGGATGTGATCACTTTTTGAAAGTGCAAGCAGGGAACGTGATGGCGTAGCCTGCGCCTGGCATTTAATCGCTGTAAAAACTACCGGTACACACAATGAGCTTACAGTAAGCAATTTGAACAAGCTGAATTTCATAGCTTTTAAAATTTGATGGCGCGCGATTTTCTTCATAGGATTAGCAGATTGGAGAAACAGGTTATCATTAGTTTCGATCATAAGAAATGATTTTCCTTATAAACAAATATACTGAACTACCTGATTTTTAGTGGATAAATCGACCAGAGCCGGGAGATAACCGACCATAAGCTATTCTTGATAGATAAGGCTTCGTAAAACTGAAATTCCCATATTGCTAATCCATCTTTGCCTTCATACCTTTATATCAGCAACCTCAATATTTAACACATGAATCAGCCATCCATCGCCGGCATTGCGCCATTCTTCATCGTTCGCGACGTTAGGGTAGCTCTTAGCTTTTATAGCGAAAAACTTGGTTTTGAAGCAGTTTTTAAAGAACCTGCCCATGATCCTTTTTTTGCTATTGTACAGCGCGATGGGGCGATGATCTTCCTTAAGGCTGTAAACGCAGATCCCGTTCCCAACCGTAAACGCGCCGCGGATGCCCGGTGGGACGCCTATGTCGGTACTCCTGATCCGGATAAGTTAGCCGCTGAATTTATATCGAGGGGAACTGTCTTTACTTCTCCCTTGCAGGATACTCATGACGGCTTACGCGGCTTTGAGCTGGAAGATGCCGACGGGTATCTCCTGTTTTTTGGCCGCCCCCGTTAACAGGTATGCTTTTTGCAACTGGTACAGCATGGATCAAAATTATTTACTAAACTCCATTGATGGGGTCGACGTAATCTTAATCCCTGGTTCAGGGAGTTACGTCTGCGTTTTCGAACCGGAAACACAATCCAATCCGGACCTGGCACAGCCAATGCTCGCTACGATACTGGATAAAGAACTGGCTTTTCAACCAACCGGCAATAATATGATTTCAGAAGAAGAACTGCTGAAAGTTATTCGCTGGTACAGTTACCGCAAAACGTTTTCCTGAAAATATCACAGAAATTTATCCGCAAACAGTCCTTTTTACCTATTCACAGGTAAAATCAGCGTATATAAACTTTCCCGAACCGGGGAAGAATTACCCTCCTACAGTGCTCGTGCGCTCACTCCCTATCACTGATCATTTTTGTATCGAAACTGTTACAGATCTATTTTTATAAAAATGGTCTTTAAAACAAAAAACATCGGCCTTTAAAACAAAAGCGCTGTAGCCCATCGCCTATACTTTTGTTTCATTAAATCATTTAAAAATGGAGCTGGAGCTGGCGCACTACTGCATCAGGGAATGTTAGCGCAGAAGTAGGATTTGTGAACCCTGTTGCACTTCATCTATACCTTTAAGAATCATTTTAGTTATTCCCCCGACGAGCATGCAATAAATTGAGGATATAAAAAATGCCTTTCTCCGCACAGAGAAAGGCTTTTGAGCGAAAGACGAGATTCGAACTCGCGACCCCGACCTTGGCAAGGTCGTGCTCTACCAACTGAGCTACTTTCGCGTTGGTGGCCGCAAATATATAACTTCAGACATATGCAGTCAAAATATTTTTTCAAATTCCGAACATTAATTTTAACATGCTTTTAATCAAATATTTACATAACCATTTAATTTAATGTTGCTGTATAAAACTTTAATCTCACCTAAAATGAGACGAAAAAAAGAGGCTCAGCCAGCTCTTTTGTTCATTTTAAGCTAAACATTCGGCAGAAAAACCAGTATGGAATAATTCTTCGTCTTTCCTATTCAATAGCCTTTTGCCAGCATCAAGCCGATATTTTAATCCATCATTTATACAGGTTTGTCCATTTCTAAAACCGGACTAAAAATCTATTTTGCCCCTCTTCTAATCATGAAATAATGCTGAAGTACAGCAGCTATATCCATAACCGTAAATTAATATCAAGTCATTTTGTTCAATTGGTTAAACGTTTTATCTTCGCAAAACACTCGCAATCGATTGCGAATATGCGCTATAATTTAAAAATCCAAAACCAATATACACCTACTACCTAATTAGCACTTAATGAAAAGAACGTCTATCTTAATCGCCTTCCTGCTTTTATCGGGAATCAATTGCTTTGGCGCTTTACGCACAGTAACCGATACACCGTTATACAAGAACAAAAAAGCCACAGTAAACGCCCGGGTTGAAGACCTGCTGGCACGAATGACGCTGAAAGAAAAGATCCAGCAGTTGCAGAACAGGGCATCGGGCCGGGCAGATGAAATTGAAGGCATCTTTAAAGGCGAAAGTTATGGTTGCACCCATGAAATGAACATGAAAGCGGCAGATTGCGCCGATATGTACCAAAAGCTGCAAACCTACATGCTAACCAAAACACGGTTAGGCATCCCTATCCTTACTGCCGCCGAAGGGATTGAAGGCATCCTGCAAAATGGTTGTACACTATTCCCCCAGGAGCTTGCACAGGGAAGTACCTTTAATCCTGTCCTGATCCGCAAAATGACGGAGGCCGCCGGTGCTGAAGCTGATGTGATCGGCATTCACCAGATCCTTTCACCAGTATTAGATATTGCCCGCGAACTAAGATGGGGCCGCGTAGAGGAAACTTACGGCGAAGACCCTTACCTGATAGCGCAAATGGGTATCGCTTTTGTAAACGGCTATCAAAAATATAATATCACCTGCACCCCTAAACATTTCATGGCACACGGCTCACCTTCGGGAGGTTTAAATTGTGCCAATGTAAGCGGCGGCGAGCGCGAACTGCGCAGCCTGTACATGTACCCGTTTAAAAGGGTTATTGCCGAAACCAACCCGCTGGCAGTAATGTCATGCTATAGCTCATATGATGGTATAGCCATGAGCGGATCTCATTATTACATGACCGATATACTGCGTACCGAGCTTGGCTTTAAGGGTTATGTATACTCCGACTGGGGATCGGTAGATCGCCTGCTAACTTTTCATCATGCGGTTGCAACACAGGAAGATGCCGCTAAAATGGCGCTTGTTGCCGGTATCGATCTTGATATAGACGATGCTTATCAACACCTGCAAAAATTGGTTGAAAGCGGCAAACTGGACCTGAAATATATTGACCTCGCGGTACGCCGTGTACTGACGGTTAAGTTCACTTTGGGTTTGTTCGATGCCCCTTATGGCAACCCGGCAAAGGTTGATAAAGTAGTACACAGTGCCGCAAACATAGCGGTATCAAAAGAGGTTGCTGATGAAAGTGCCGTGCTTGTTAAAAACAGCAACAATATTTTACCTCTAAATCTATCTAAATACAAATCAATAGCAGTGGTTGGTCCTAATAGTAACCAAACCATTTTTGGTGATTACTCCTGGACGCAGCGCGATCCGAAAGAGGGCGTAACTCTACTGCAAGGACTTAATGAAGTTATCGGCAACAAAGTCACCATAAACAACGCAGAGGGTTGCGATTGGTGGAGCCAGGATAAAACTCACATCCAGGATGCTGTTAAAGCCGTAGAGGCAAGCGATATCGCGATAGTTGCCATTGGTACCCGCAGTACATTTTTAGGTCGTAGTCCCAAGTACTCCACCTCGGGTGAGGGCTTTGACCTGTCATCACTTGAACTGCCCGGCGTGCAAATGGATCTATTGAAAGCCATAAAAGCAACCGGTAAACCCATGATAGTAGTGTTTATTGCAGGTAAACCGCTTGCCATGCCATGGGTTAAAGACAACGCCGATGCGGTACTTGTGCAATGGTACGGCGGCGAAAAACAAGGGCGTACACTCGCGGACATCCTCACGGGAGCGGTAAATCCGTCGGGCAGGTTAAATGTATCTTTCCCGCGCAGTACAGGTAATACGCCTTGCTACTATAATCATTTTGTAACCGACAGGGAAGAACCATTTGATCAGCCCGGCACGCCTGAGGATCCTAAAATGCACTACATTTTTGACAAACCCGAACCGGTTTGGAATTTTGGCTATGGCTTAAGCTACACCAGTTTTAAATATACCAACTGCACTTTAGCTGATTCTGTTTTTTCGGCAACGGGCGGAACTATCAAAGTATCTGTTGATGTAGAAAACACCGGCACCAGGGATGGCAAAGAAGTAGTGCAGCTTTACATTCATGATAAATTCAGCTCTGTCGCCACCCCGGTAAAACAGCTCAAAGCGTTCAGTAAAGTATTGATCAAAGCAGGCAAACACGCAACGGTAACCCTTGAGGTACCTGTTTCAGAACTGGGCCTATACAACGATAGAATGCAGTACGTAGTAGAGCCCGGCGAATTTGAAATTCAGGTAGGAAGCGCTTCGGATAATATCTGTTTTACAAAAACGGTTACTGTAAAGTAATAAAGAAGGCGTCATTGCGAGGCACGAAGCAATCCCGTGTTCCCTCAGGGGCTCTCGCAGAGGACCCTGAGGTTCGCCGCTTTCTATACATCTACCAGGTTATCCAGAACAGCGAATAAGCGTGGCGGATACATCAGGGTCCTCTGCGAGAGACCCTGATGGGACGTTAAGTTATTCATCCCGTTTATGAGCCTATCGCTTTCCGGTAATTTCGGAGTGCCCTGATAATCGACATCACAATTTCGTGCTGCCCTTCGTCTGAATTAAGATACTCTTCCTCTTCGGGGTTGTTGATAAAACCGGTTTCTATCAGCACGGCCGGCATGGCGCTATGGGCCAGCACCAGTACCCCCTGTTCTTTTACGCCGTTACTTTCCCGGCCGTCTACACCGGTAAACTCATCGTCGAGCAGGTCGCCAAAGCGGATACTTTGCTTACGATATTTCTGAATATAAGCATTCAATACGATCAGGTTTGAAGGATCGCTTTCATCATAGCTCTCGTAATTTTGCTTGTAATCCTTTTCCTGGAAAATGGAGGCATTTTCACGTACGGCCTCTTCCTGCTCCTTAAGGCGGTGAAAGCCGTATACCAGCAGCAGTACTCCTTTTTGTTTATGTGCACGCGCAGCCGTACCCTCGGGCGACGAATTACAGTGAATAGAGATGAACAGGTTACCATGGTTTTGATTGGCAATGGCCGAACGCTGGTTCAGCGGAATAAAAGTATCGTCTGTACGGGTAAGGATAGATTTAACGTCGGTAATGGCCGTATCAAGTGCTGCCTTAAGCTTCAGGGCTATAGAAAGCGTTACATTTTTCTCGAACGAATGCGAGCCACGCGCCCCAGCGTCTTTGCCGCCGTGCCCGGCATCAATAATAACCGTTTTAAACTTAAAGGTTGTAGCAGCCGGTATGGTATCTTTTTGCTGCGCAAATGAACTTAAAGGAAGAAATGTAAAAAACAGGATGACTACCCTGAAAAAAGTACTGATACCTTTCATTTTTTTACCGCCTTTTTACTGCATTTCGGGCATAGGCCCTGGGCATACAAGGTAAAGCCGTGCGGTTCAAAACCTGTAGGAAGATTTATGGCCGGCAAATTCATATCATTGAGGCAATACACATTTTTGCACTGGGTGCAATTAAAATGCAGGTGCTCATCATGATGATCATGCTCGTTACAGTTTGACGAACACAGCGCATAGTTTGCCGTGCCATTAAGATCAAACACTTTATGAATGATCCCTTTTTCTTCAAAAGCATTAAGGATCCGGTAAAGGGTAACCCTATCGATATCATGCATCAGGCTCTCCAGATCGGGCTGTGAGGTAGCCGCATGCCTTGACGACATCATAGATAAAACCCGAAGCCTCGGCGCGGTTTTTTTCAGGTGATGCTTATCAAGCAGGTGCTCAAAATGATGGATATCGCGGATTTGTGTCATGTATTAATCAGGTAATAATTATAAGGCCGCTAATTTAATAATGGTACGTATAATATGCGTTATTAGTTGCCGGCTTTTATAACGGTATTTTTTATATCGTTATTATAAGTACAATGTATCGACTCACCCCGACTTCGCTACGCTCGTCACCCCACTCTGCTTCGCAAAGAGGGGATTGATTTTTTATTTTCCTTACCCTCTTTACGCTTGCGTAGAGAGGGTGGTCCAGCGAAGCGCAGACCGGGTGAGTCAATTATGCGCTTTGTCAATATTATGCCGTACACTGTGAACATGATAATGCTTTTCATGATTACAAGCAGGACTTAAAAAGCAATTAAACAGCAAAAATGCATAAAAGAATTTCCTGTGGCGCTTATCCATTATTCAACTTTTTTAAGTTTATATGTTTTATGATCATGATTGCAGGCATCCGTATACCTGTAGTTTACATAATGCGCGGCAGCTATCAGCAATCCCCCAAAAGGGACTATCATAGCCTCGGCTTTTCCTGTTGTCGCGAAAGCATGCCCACCCATAATGATAGCAAAGCCCAATACCAACATTATTAATGGTACCGAACGGTGATGCGTACGTCTGTAGGAGATGCCGATAGAGTATACTCCTATAGCCAAAGCAAAAATGATCATCCCCCACTCCACCCAGGCATTAGCCAAAAAACCGAGACCAACCAATGGCAAACTGGTAAACAACAAAGGCACCACTGCACAATGGATAGCACAAAGGGTTGATGCGGTTATACCAATATTGTCCAGCCGGGGCGAAAGCTTTTGAAAATCCATGAGGCAAATATAAATAAGTTAATGCAACATAATTGCATTTGTTTTTATTATGTATATTTAAACTTATTAAATTAACAAACACCTGACAATGGCTTAATATTAATCAGCAAACCGTATTTTTGCGGCCTTACTTAATAAAATATAATTGAATTTACAGTCTATCTATCATATAAAACAGCTTTGGCAAAGCGCCTACAATACAAAAGCCAGCAGGCTTAAGTTATTGAGCGCTACTGTTGTCATAGTGATCATCATCAATCTGCTACCATCCTTCTTTAAGTATATTGAAAAAAGAACAGATGGCGTTGTACTTCACGATTGGATCCTGGCGCATTTACCCGCGTATGATCTTTCGGTCCCGATTTTTATACTCATCTGGAGTATGGGACTGCTCATGATGTGGCGGGGACTGTACAATCCACGGGTATGTATTACCTATATCTGGACGTTGAACTTTGTATGTATCGCCCGCTTTGTTACCATTAGCCTGGTCAAGCTTAATCCACCAATAGGCCTTGTTCCACTTATCGACCCCAGCACCAGTGCTTTTTACGGGCATACATTTATTACTAAAGATCTATTTTTTTCTGGCCATACGGCAACTATGGTATTAGTATACCTGCACCTTCAAAAACGAACGGACAAAATAATAGCTTTAATTGCTGCACTGTTATTGGTAGTAATGCTGCTGATACAGCATATTCACTACACTATTGATGTATTGGCTGCACCCGTTATTGTGTATGGATGCTGGAGGTTGGCGAAATGGTTGGGGCTGGAATAAGTATATTATAAACCGTCATCCTGAACTTGTTTAAATCCAGCGGAGTCTGAAGGAGAAACGACATTAAACAAAGAAGGACTGGTCACCCTGAGCTTGTCGAAGGGTCGCGCGCAAAGGCCTTCGACGAGCTCAGCATGACACCCATTTTAAACTTTACCGCCTTCTATAATTCGGCATGACGATATTTTGATTTTCACTCCCATCCATTCACCAAATGCATGCTATCCTTTAAATCGCTATAAAGCTTTTTAAATACAGGGAACATCCTGCTGTAAACCTCATGATCTTTGGTATTCGGTTCGATAAATTCCTGTTGTTCAACCTTGGTGAGTGCATCATAACTTTCGGGATATAATACCCGCGCAGCAAGATAAATTGCCCCCAGGGCTGATGAATCTTCAGATTGAAGCACGGCAAGCCTTTTTCCGGTGATATCCGCCAATATTTGTGTCCACACCGCCGAACTGGTAAAACCACCGCTGATATTGACCTGCCTGATCCCGCCCGATGCATCCTCCAGTGTTTTAAGCACATCGTTCAGTGCGAAGCAGATGCCCTCAAGCCCCGCGCGTAAAAAGTGCGAACGGGTATGTGCAGGCTTGATATTGAAAAATGAGCCACTGGTTTTGGTATCCCAAAGCGGGGCGCGTTCGCCGTACAAGTAAGGTAAAAATATCAATCCGTTGCTTCCGGCAGGCACACTTGCTATCTCGTTAAATAAAGCATCATAATCTGTAGCAGTAATGCTGTCCTTTTGCAAAAAGTTTTTGAGCAGCCAGTTAACCGCTATACCACCGTTATTCACAGCCCCGCCGCAAACATAAGTATGCTCATCGAGCAGATAATTGAAGATCATAGCTTCATAGTTATATACCGGCTTCGAGCTCGTGATCCGTACAGCACCGCTGGTACCAATGGTAAGCGCCGCCACATCCGGGCCAGTTGTATGGCTGCCTAAATTAGCACAGGCCCCGTCACTTGCCCCTGCAATAAATGGCGTATTGATATTTACCCCGGTTAATGCGACTACCTTGGGTTTGATATTGCCGCGATAATAGGTAGTATTAACCGGTGCTGATAATTTTGCAGGAGTAATACCCGTTAACGCAAGCGCCTCTTCATTCCATACCTTTTTAACAATATCAAACAACCCGGTTGCCGAGGCTATGGAATAATCAACCTCAAAAACACCAAAAAGCCTAAACCAGATAAACTCCTTAATCGAAATAAACTTATGCGCAGCCTCGAAAACATCGCTTCGATTTTCGCGCAGCCAAAGCAATTTATTTAATGGCGACATGGCATGAATAGCGGTACCGCAATTATGATATAACGATGCACCTTTTTCTGTTGCACGCAAGGCTTGCGCAATATTTTCGCTCCGGGCATCAGCCCAGGTCATCATAGGCAGCAAGGCCTCCCCATTTTCATCAACCGGGATAATACTGTGCATGGCACTGCTCAGACTTACAGCTTGAGGAGGCAAACCCAATTTAAGCGTAATACCGGCAAGGCATTTTACAAAAGCATCCCAAATCAGCAAAGGATCTTGCTCACTATAACCTGGTTCGGGACTGTTAATAGGATAATGATTGGATACTGTACCCAGCGGTTCGCCCGTTAAACTTACAGCCACGGCTTTGGTACTGCCGGTGCCTATATCAATGCCTAAAATATATGCCTGCATGGTGATGTATTTGATGCCAAAATAGTAAACAGAACCGGGATTGTCTGAATCAGAATTTACAGAATTATAAGAT
>NZ_DASVOB010000155.1:0-7647 GCF_036383575.1 Mucilaginibacter sp. | reverse complement strand
TTATTTCCAAAATGGATTTTGAGTTAACAGGTTATTTTGTGCGATAAGCTTGCGCGATACCGGCCAGTAGATTCCCTGCGAATTGATGAGTTTGATGAATGCAGGGTTGTTTTGCTTGATCTTATTATACCGTACCAGGTCATACCACCGTTGGCCCTCGCCCATGAGTTCGCGGTGGCGCTCCTTGAATATTACATCAATAATATCCTGGTTGGCGTCAATCGTGAGGTCTGTTATCCCCCGGCGGGTCATTATATTAAATACTTCGTTTATAGCACCGTTCACATCTCCCAAAACAGCTAATGCCTCGGCCCGGAGTAATACGATATCCTCTATCCTTGTAAAGATCAAGGCACTGGTGAAGTATCGGAATGTAGGATCTGAAACGCCTCCCTGTATCACCTTTATCTTGCTGAAAATCGGGTACTTGCCATTGATATTGGTGAAGTACCTCTCGGTACGGGGCTGGCCGAGCGTATCAATACTAAAGCGTTCATCTTTAGGCATGTCAAATATTTTAAGGATAGTATCCTTAGGCATATAGATATCCGGTACTTTTTTATTCACCACAGGTTCGGCCAGGGTTAACTCTTCCAGGTGGCCGGTTACCGATCCGTCGATATGCCCCCAATCGGAGTTGAAACCGAACATCTGGCTGGTATTCTTATTGAAAAAGAACCCGTTTGATTTGGTGAGGTCCTCGGTGCTTTGAAAATTGATCCCGCTTTTGCCATAGTTATCTTCAACAAATTTGGCATAAGTAGCTACATCGGTATAGTTGCCCTGCCACGCCGCCAAATGGGCCAACACCGCGTAGGCCGAGTTTTTTGTGGCTAAAGCTCCGCCCCAGCGGGTGACATCTTCATTATAATAATTACCGGGCTGCTGTACGTCATTGGCGCTATAAATAAATGGCAGATCGGCAGCGGCCTTAAGCATTTCCTGCTGGGCCCAGACTAAAATTTTGCTGCCGCTCTCGCGGGGCTGGTTTTCAAACTTGCCATCGTGTGATGCTGTGATGAAGGGCACATCTCCCCAGATCCTTACCATATAGAAGTAGGTAAAGGCCCTCAAAAAACGAACCTGAGCAACGTCAACTATCATATAGTTTTCTGTATAGCGCTTATCGGCTGCTTTTACATCGCCAATGCGTTCAAGAAAAATATTTGCGGCATTAACTATGGCATAAAACCTTGTCCAGTCGCTCAAGGCATCAACAGTTGGATAGGATGCGTTGAGCTGGTTACTTGAAATTGCTTTCAGATCCTGCCGGTTGGGACTAATAAATTCGCCGGTGCGTACATCGCCATAAAGCCAGTGACCGTCGTTATCAGATAAAGCGGCACGGGTAAGCGCATACACGCCCAATAAGCCCGCACGTGCATCTTCAAGCTTATTCCACATGTTTTTTTCGCCCACAACCCTTGTCGAATCAATATCCAGTGTTTTATTACAGCTTGTTATTGCCGCAGTAAACAGGATCAGGACGATACATAATGTCTTTTTCATTTTTACAACATGATTTTTGTTATCGTTTTTCATATCATAATTCCATTTTTACACCCAGGGTATAGGTTCTTGGTATAGGCAGGCCATAACCTGTATCATAGCCATCGTAGTTTACCAATTCAGGATCCTGACCGGTGTAAGGTGTTATGGTGAACACGTTATTTGCCGTGGCATATACATAGAACCTGGTTAGCTTGATTTTCTTTAAGCGCATGGCTTTGGTAAGGTCATACCCAATGGAAACCGTTCTTAATTTCAGGAATGAAGCATTTTCAAGAAAAAGGTCCTGATCAACACGGTAGGGGATAACAGTGCTCCATGGGTTATACAGCGGGTATTTGTTATAGTCTCCACGTTTTTCCCAAAAGGTGATCTCTTTAACAGAATTTACATCGCTGTTGCCTTCACGGTTAATAAAATCAAAGCGGTTGGCCATTTCCTGGTGTATCAGGTCGCGCCCCAGGTTGAAATAGAGGTTGATATTTAAATTCCAGTTGCCGTATCTGAAGTTATTATCATATCCGCCCGAAATTTTTGGTAAAGAATGCCCCTTTAATACCTTGTCATTATTGTCAATCACATTATCGCCGTTGATATCGCGCCACTTTGGATCGCCGGCATGTAGCGCGATACCATTGTATTTAAGCGGCTGCCCATTTACAACAGGTATTTCGCTTTCTGATTTATAAATGCCATCATTTATCAGTAACCAATACTGATCAACGGGGCTGCCTACTTTTAAAAGCTTATCATCGACAATGATTTGATTTAAGCCTCTTGGCAATGCTTTTAGCTTATTGGTATTATGATTTAGATTTAAGGACGATGTCCATCCAAAATTTGTGTTCCGGATGATATTGGCTGATACAGATACATCTATACCGGTATTATTTACGGCCATGCCGCTCTCAATCGACTGTTTATAGCCGTACTCCGCAAAAGCAGGGATCCCTATAAGTAAATTCTTTTCCTGTTTCAGGTACCAATCAACCGAAAGGTGCAGACGGTTATTAAGGAAACCGGCTTCTGTTCCGATGTTAAGCTGATTGGAGTAAGACCATGGTATGCCATAGCCGATCCACCCGGTAGCGTATGGCCTGGTAAGCACACCAAAAGCATTATAGCCAGGTACAGTTAAGTTACCCGTATAGCCGACCGATGCGGTATATTGAGGGCCCTGTGCATAATTATCAAATGCGTTAAGGCGACCTAATCTGCCTGCGCTTGCCCGTAAGATAAGATCGTTTATGATAGTGCTATTATTTAACAGCTCTTTCTTAATGTTCCAGGCTGCTGATACTACCGGCGAATAGAACCACCGGCTGGTAGGCTGGGCATTTGATGATCCGTCTGCACGTACCGTTGCCGAGATGAAGTATTTTTCTTTGAACGAATAATCAGTCTTGGCATAAAACGAAACCAGGTTATTCCTGATCTTATCCAAAAAGCGGAAGGTTAATTCGCGCGGAAAGGCGGTAGGGTTTAGGTAATTAGGATTGTCAGACCCATCCGGGTTTTTCGGGTTTGAGTCCAGGAGGTCGATCTTAATATAGTCATTCACCCCTTTGTATGCATAGGCGTTGCTATACTTATAAATATCCCACTGCGTTGATTGCCCAAGCTCAAAATGGAAATCGTTTACTTTATTTATTGTCAGGTCATAAGTTGCCCTGTTATCAGCCATAATTCTTTGGCTAAAACCAAAGTAATTGGAAGCATAGCTGTTGCCCTGCAAAAGTGTACGCGCATAAAACACATCCCGGTAACCTTCGTTATAATCAACGTTAAAGGTGGTGACGAATTTAAATTTCCCGAGGTCGATGCCTATTTTGGCGTAGCCATCAACAATGTTGGTTTTGTTGTTATCAAATCCTTTTTTGTATTGCGTCAGGTAATCGGCATAAAATTCTTTATTGGGTGGCAACGGGGCACTTAGATCTGGAAAGTAATTGATCTGGGCAAATCTGTCCCGAAGATATCTGTTCCGTTGCCGGTCAAGCCTGTTGGCATTTACCATGGTTGAAAAAAGCAACCATTTGAGCGGCTTCATGTTGATGTTGAACATGGCGCTATATCGGTTTAGCACTGTTCCATCAGCAATGCCATTATTTTTCAGATCACCTAACGAGAAACGGAAGTTAGCACGATCTGTTCCGCCGGAAATACCGAAGTTTATACCATAAACTACCGCATTATGATAGTAAAGATCGCTCCAGTCAGATTTTCCGCTGTAAACATTATTTAATGAGTCGCTCAAATAAATGGGGTAATTCTCATCATCTGAGTACCTGCCATTGGTTGTATAAAGGTCATAAAAGCGCTGCCTGAAAGCGTTTTCATACTTGCCGTTTATTGTAGTTACATGCGGGCGCTGCGCCAAACCTATATAGGTATCAAAAGTGATGCTTTTGGCAGCTAACGGGGTTTTTGAGGTTAAAACGATAACGCCATTAACTGCACGTGGCCCGTAAACCGCCGTAGCCGACAGATCTTTCAATACCTCAACAGAGGCGATATTATTCATGTCGATGGCCGCAAACGGATTGGTGGCTGTTCCCATCCTGTTATAGTCATATAACTGTATATCATATGCAAACGGGTGTTCTGTCACAAGTGGAATACCATCCAAAATAACCAGGGGTTGTGATTGGTAAACATCCCGTGGAGAAAGAAGCGGCATAGGCACACCTCTTATAAACATATTTTGCATGGAGCCGGGTTCGCCCGAAGGCTCCTGAACATAAAGCCCTGCAAATTGCCCTTTTAAAAGTTGTTGCAGGGAAACAGCCGGGAATTTGGATAGGTCATAAGGTTTTTTAATAACACTATCTGCCAGCTTATTATATAGGGTACGCCTGATAATAATATTTATACTGTCTTTTAATAATGAATCTTTTGCCGTTGTATCCCGATGGGTACGAGGCTTATTATTATTATAAACAGTACGTTTTATTTTGCTTTTTTTACCCTCATTCCCCTTAGCTAAGCCTGTAAGTGCATTTGTGGTTATTGCTGCGAAAACCACAAAGCACAGCCATAAGTATCGCATAATGAATGGATCTTTTAGTTTGTGAAATAAATTTTTGATTTGACGGGCGATATGCTGCTATGCCTGCAAATGAGTTATGCAGATAACATGCGCCGTTACATTAAGTGGAATGTAATTCTTTTTTCATAGTGTTGATTTTCAAGCGAAAAGAACAGGCAGCCCAAAATAATCTGCAGGAATATTCTTGACAGCGGCGCATAGTTAGCACCCTCGGGTTTGCCATCAAAAATGACCATACCCAAGTGTTCTTTTCACTTTTGGTGATTAGGTTAAACAATAAAAGTCTTGATGCCTAAAATCTCAACCAGAGATTTTTTTGATGGCGTAGCCTTGTCAGATGATAGGTTTCTGAAAGATGAGGTACAGGTAAATCAGGTTTTTCATGTCAGTGATATTGGTTAATATATTCAATTACGTAAATCTCGAAGCAGCAGGTCAGGTGGCTTAAACGATTAAGTAGTAACGTATTTTTATAACTGGTTTTAACAAATATAATTAACAAAAACGTTTTACCAAGTAATATTTAGAAAATAGTAAACTTTTATTATTTCAAATGATAACAATCGATAGTAATTGAAAAATTGTCAAAAAAAATCGTGAAATATTTGACTTTTTTGATAAAATATCATTAAGCTGCTGTGGTAAAATCTTGAAAAAGTGCTAAATCAATTTTCCAAATTGAGTAAAATCAGTCATAAAATGTAAGAATTACATTTTTAATTAAAAGACCATGGTTTGATATTGATTTGACAGGCCTCAGCATTGCCTTTGATCAATAGGGTCAGGCCTGAAAATTTTATACCCACCGGTTGAGAGCCCGTCAGCTTTGATAATGACTAAAAAGCAGGAAAAAGCTGATTGCAGTTCTCGCTGTAAATCGTTCGGGGCTTTGCAAACTACTCAATGTGTTTTTGGCACAAACGCCCCCATCAAATGTCGCCCATACACCTTGAACGTTTTAGCATCATGCAATAACTTTGAGAAACAATCACTAACTAAAAAACATAAATATGAATACGAAGCAAAAAATCTGGGCCAATTTTAGCGTAAAAGACGCAAAGCGTACAGATCAGTTTTACACACAGTTAGGTTTTATACGCAATGGGACAAACAAATATCCGAAGTTGGCCAGTTTTCTTTTTGGTGAGGATGGATTTGTGATCCACTTTTTTGAACAAGGCTCAACAATAGATGAATTTTTAATGCCGGGATCAAAAGATAACAGCGAAATTATCTTCACACTTTCTGCAGAGACAGAGGAGGAGGTGAATGAGTTTGCAAATAAAGTTAGAAACGCCGGGGGCAATATTATTAAGCAAGTAGAAAGAGATAGAGCCAATTATTATGGCTTCGCTTTTACTGATCCCGATGGACATAAATTTAACGTTCTACTAATGGATAATATGTGATGTGTTATCAATAATGCTAATTAATTCTGTGCAGTATGGAAGCAAAATCCTGCATGCTTACGTTTTTTTATGTTTTGCATTTGAATAGTACGGTGATGGTTCGTTCCTTGATTCGAGCCCGGTTAGGTGAACCCAGGAAGAATCTTAAGTTTGTCGAAGGATAGCGTGGTGGACTCTTTTATTGACCTGCAATAGCTCATTTTTTATCCATTTCCCACCCGCTGCATTTCATCAGCGGCACCATTATCGCGCTTAACCGTTTTATAGGTTTTGCCGAAGCGATAAGTGAACGCAAGTACTACCACGCGGCTATCGCGCTTGATCTTAAAATACTCGGTGGCGTTAGGGAACTGCGTTAAGCCTTCCATGGCGTTGGTGTAAAATATATCGCGCATACTCAACTTCAGGTTTGCCTTCTTTTTAAATACTGACATGCCCAGCCCCGCTGAAAGTTGCCCGGTAGGGTACAGGCGTTCCTGCACATCATTTCGTGCGCGAGTTGTGTAAAAGCCCGATACCTCGCCCGTAAAACGTTTGCCGATGGTGAACTGGTTGCTGGCGTTTAGGTTAAGCTGGTTAATATCCGATGTGTAATGATTGCCGTTAAAACCGCTTAGCTTTTTATAATTGTACAGCGCCTGTGCTGTAAGCGTCCACCAGTTGGTAGGCGAAGCCGTGACAGCTTCGGATACGCCAATAATATACGTGCGCCCCACGTTTCCTTGTGTATACAACAGAATGCCCGCTTGTGCAGGATCACTCAAAAATATCTGCGAAAAGTAGTTGTTGATGTTACTGTATGATATTGTAGTGGTAAGCAGGTTTTTGTATTGATGGCTCAGCTCCAGGTTCCAGCTGTATTGCGGCAGGATGTACGGGTTGCCCGTTTGATAGGTGTACTTGTTGATGATGAAATAGAAGGGGTTGAGCGTTTGATAAGCCGGGCGATCAATACGGCGGCTTACCGTTAGCGTAAGGCTGTTGGCCGTATCGGCTTGGTAACTGAAATAACCGCTGGGGAAAAAGCTGCCATAGTTGCGCGAAAAAGCCGAGTCTTTTTGCAGCAAATTGCCCAGTTGATGCGCATGATAATCTGTATGCTCGTAACGCAGGCCTGCCTGGTAGCTAATGGCCTTGTGCTTGCGCTCCAACAGCGCGTAGGCCGTATGGATATTCTCGTTGTAAAGGAAATGATTGCTGCGGGTCAGGTCGTCCGTCCATTGGCCTGAGGTGAAATTTTGGTAGCCGGCTGCGTTATCGGTACTACTGTGTACCGATTTCCAGCCCAGTTGCCATTGGTCATCGTTTTGGGTTTTGAGCGTATAGTCGGCCTTGCCCGAGAGTATGGTGATGCCCGTGGGGATGCTGGCGCGCGTCAGTTCGTTGTAGCCGCCAGTGGTTTGCAGGCGGTTGTTAAAATTCTGGTCGCTGGCAATGTTATAGTGCAGCCAGTCGGCGTCAGCGCTGATGTCCTGTGTTTTGCTGATGGCATGGCGAAGGCTCAGGCTTACCTGCCCGTTTTTAAACCGGCTGTTATTGGCATTATCGGTAGCGATGACTGAATCTGCAGCGCCACTTGGGTTAAGCCAGCGCGCTGAAGCTGTATTATTACCCTTGCGGTGGATCATGGTTCCGCCAAGAACAATGCCAAGCGTAGTTTTGGACGAAACATCATAATCC
>NZ_DASVOB010000154.1:0-3852 GCF_036383575.1 Mucilaginibacter sp. | reverse complement strand
GCAGGTTTTAAATGGCAGTCTTTCGCCGTCAACTGGTAAAATTGATTTTACTAATGATGGCAAGCCGGTTGAAATAGAAACAGTTTTTACCCACTTAAGTCTTGCCGCCCCCTATCTTGAGGTTATAGAAGAGTTTACCATGAGTGAGATGATCGATTTTCACTTTAAATTCAAAAGCTTTAAGCCGGGCATGGATAAAGCCCAGCTGATCGATCTGCTCAATCTGCCTAAAAGCGCCAATAAGCTTATCAAATACTTTTCGTCGGGCATGAAACAGCGCCTCAAACTGGCTCTTGCTTTTTGCTCCGATACCCCTATGCTCATGCTGGATGAGCCTACCTCCAACCTGGATACCCAGGGTGTCGACTGGTACCTGAACCTCGTGCAGCAATTCGCCGCCGGTCGCCTAACCATAGTATGCTCCAACCAGGAACATGAGTATGGTTTTTGTAATCACAGGTTGAGTATTGTGGATTATAAAGTTGGTTTTTAGTGAGTGGTTGATTGAGTTGATTAGGTGAGTGGTTGAGCCTACTGTGCAGCTCCGATTACGAGGCACCTACGGAGCCTAAAACTGCTTTTCTTTTACTATAAACACGATACTCCTCCGGAGTTGAATTTTGCGCGATATCACACCCCATAAGGGTGCCGTGTTTATAGCAAAGCGTATCCATAAATAAAACGGCTCCATAGGAGCCCCGTATATACACCAGATATAATTTATCACGATTTAAAAGATCAGATAAATTCATGAAAATTTCTTAATTTGATAAATTCTGGTTCTGTAACCGCTATTTCATATACACTAATAACTCACCAATTAATCTGCATCCAATCTCTAAAATAGCCAACCACTCACCTAATCAACTCAATCAACCATTCACTAAACCACTAACTACTTGTTTCTTTGCACTTAAGTAACTAAGTTTGCGCCTCAATATTATTTTATGGCTAAGGCATCAGATGTTAAAAATGGAAATGTACTTCGCTTCAACGGCGAATTAGTTCAGGTTGAAGAGTTTTTACACCGTACCCCGGGCAACTTACGCGCGTTTTACCAGGCCCGTATGCGCAACGTTAAATCAGGTAAACTGGTTGAATACCGTTTCCGTACAGATGAAGAGGTTGACATAGCCCGCGTTGAAACTAACGATTATCAATACCTGTATGACGAAGGTGATTCATTAGTAGTAATGGACAATACCACATACGATCAGCATAACGTACCAAAGGCATTATTTGGCCCCGCAGTTAAATTTTTGAAAGAAGGCATGAACGTAATTGTTGCCTTTGAAAGCGAAGAGCCTATCATGGGTACTATCCCAGGCTCTGCCGAGTTGGAAATCACCTATACCGAACCGGCGGTTAAAGGTGATACCTCAAGCGGCGCATTAAAAAGTGCTACTGTTGAAACAGGTGCAGAGATCCGCGTACCGTTGTTCATCAACATTGGCGATAAAGTTAAAGTTGATACCGCTACCGGCGCTTACGTTGAGCGTGTGAAAGGTTAGCCCCCCAGCCCCCTGAAGGGGACGTGAAAGTATTTTATAAAAGAGAAGGGGTTCCGCATTGCGAAACCCCTTCTCTTTTATACCCTTATGTCATTGCGAGCGATAGCGTGGCAATCTCGTAGCTATGCTCAGCGGCTTTGCATGTTTCACAGGCATAGCGACGAGATTGCCGCGTCGCCCCTGAGCTCAGGCCCTGCGCCGCTCCTCGCAATGACATATTTATTGGATAAGCTTAGCAACAATCTCATCCGCAGTCAATTTCTCTTGCACGCCGCTGGTCATATCCTTAAAGGTCAATAAGCTGGTTTGTATTTCGTCTCCGCCGATAACCACCACGTATGGAATGTTTTTATTGTTGGCGTAGTCCATTTGCTTTTTAATTTTTGCCCCGGCCGGGTAAAGCTCGGTGTTGATATTGTTGCGGCGAAGCTCCTGTAATAGGGGCAGACTATAAAGTTCTCCATCCTTATCGAAATTACATATAAGCACCTGTGTGGTTTGATTGCTGTCGGCAGGGAACAGGTTAAGTTCTTCCAGTACGTCATAGATCCTGTCGGCACCGAAGGAGATTCCTGCACCGGTTAGGCCTTTTAAGCCGAACATTCCGGTGAGGTCATCATAACGACCACCACCACCGATGCTGCCCATATTTACTTCGTTGGTTTTTACTTCGAAGATTGCGCCGGTGTAATAGTTCAATCCGCGGGCAAGCGTAATATCCAATTCAAGTTTTGCAGTTTGCAGCGGACAACGTTCTATATAGCCGAAAACGGTTTCTATCTCATCACAGCCTTTTAGGCCGATCTCTGATTGCGCTAATGCTTCGCGAAGGCTTGCCAGTTTTTCTGTGTTGTTGCCCTCCAGCAGGATAACGGGTTTTAGTTTGTCGATATCTGCATCGGTAAAACCTTTTTCAAGCAGTTCTTTGATCACGCCGTCAAGGCCTATTTTATCCAGCTTGTCGATAGCTACAGTCAAATCAATGATGTTATCAGCTTTGTCTATAACTTGTGCTATTCCAGATAGTATTTTCCTATTATTGATCTTTATGCTGAAATCTTTAAGGCCGAGCTTAGTTAAAGCCTCGTCGTAGATCAGTATGAACTCGGCTTCGTTTAGCAAAGAATCTGAACCAACCACGTCCGCATCGCACTGATAAAACTCGCGGTAGCGGCCACGCTGAGGCCTGTCGGCACGCCAAACCGGTTGCACCTGGAAACGCTTGAACGGGAAGGTGATCTCGTTTTGGTGTTGCACTACATAACGTGCGAAGGGCACGGTAAGATCGTAGCGGAGGGCTTTTTCGGAGATTGCAGATGTTGTTTTTTTAGATTCGAATCCTAACTCAGTTGGGACTAATCCTAAATCATCTGGATTGATGTTCAAAACCTTTAAATTTATTTCTAATAAGCGTAACAATTCAGGGAGGTCAATTTCTTTGGCAATCCATTTTTGTTTTACCACAGAGAATGTCTCGCCAGTATTGGTCCAATATTCGCGATCTGCTTCATTCCCGGGAATATTTGCGGCTTTGAATGCATTATTAGTCAATTTGGTAAGAATCGGGAGAAATACATCATATTGTTGTTTTATGTTTGATATATAATCACCAGAATCGAGTACTTTAAATATCAGCTTATCCCCCTCTTCACCATATTTTCCCATTAAGGTTGATGAGTTTTCCATTGTCGGTGTTTCTATCTGCTGATAGCCGTATTTGCGGAAAACGGATTTAATCGTATCGAAAATATAATTGCGTTTCACCATTTCGGCCGGTGAAAAGTCGCGGGTGCCTTTGGGTACTGATGGTTTAATGGATGCCATGCGGCAAATGTACAAAAAAGAGGGTTATGCGGTAGATAGTCGTGTCGGTTACTAAGCAAGTGGGCCACAAGCCGGGAGGCTTGCGGCAGCGATTAAAAAGGAAAGCGGTTTCGCATGCGAAACCGCTTTCCTTTTCCCTTTTTGCCAACGCTTGGCTCCTGCCGAGTGTTGATTATCAAGCGGCCTCTGGCCGCCGAAGCCGTGTAACGCGCAGGCCAGAGGCCTGGAAATAGTTGCCACTCGGCCGGGGCCGAGCGGCAGCGTGGGGTTTTAAAATTACTATTTATGTGTGTGAAAGCTCAAGCTACTTGCAAAGCCAATGGTAACATAACCGTAGCTGTCTTCAAAAAACTGGTTGTAATCATCCTGGCCGCGATAGCCTCCGCCAACCATGAGGGCAGCATCAGGCATAAACGGAAACTGGTAATAGTATTTCAGGCTCACGTTCAGGCGTTTCTTAAAGTTAAAGGAAGAATAATTATCGTACTTATCGGCAATGTATGTAAAGTCAAACCGG
>NZ_DASVOB010000153.1:0-5482 GCF_036383575.1 Mucilaginibacter sp. | reverse complement strand
ATTTCTTCTCCGTGACTATTTATAGTATATGAATCGGCATCCAAATTTTTAACCGCAATTATAAATTTGCAAATTTTTTTTTCTTGCGATTTGGCAAAATTAACGAAACGACGTATCGAGCTAATTTTGGGATATTCTATGGAGCATAAAATTGCTATTGGTTCATTATTGATTCCGTACTTTGAAATGAAACATTTTTCATCGGTATAATAATCTTTTACTAAATCTATTTTGTACTGTATAGAAGAAAACGTCAGTAGTTCAAATACATTTTCGTACCATGGCATTTTGTCTTCTTCCTGAAAATTAAAAATGTTGTAATTGGCGTTTTTTTCGTTTTCAGAATAAGGAACAATCAATTTTTCTTTCGTTGTAAAGTCCTTTAGCTGAAGGATAGCTTCATTTAAAATTGTAGAGCTTTCATGAAATCTATATCTATTGTATAAGATTTCACTTATTGGGCCATTCCAGTTTTTGTGAAGTTTCAAGATGAAATTCATTAATACTATAATCAAAAATAGAGTGAGCAAATGATCGCTTAGATTGGCATGATAACTAGATATTTGAGTCTTAAAGACAAGGTTGGAAGTATTAATGAATGCCGAATAGTAATTTTGGGATGAATAAATTTGTAAAACGAAATTTGTTATTAGAGTTGACATAATGGTCAACCCCAAAAATGCAAATCGCTCTCTTGTGTATTTTGCTGAATATTTAATATAAATGAAATATGCAAAACAAATAATGAATACAATAAATAGAACGGTAATAATCAGCGAGATCATAATGGAGATATTGACATTTAGGTGTGTGCAATATACGCGAGTTATTAATATTTTCAAATAATATTTGAAAGATGTGCGTTGTAATATTTAGATTTTCAATTGATTGTATGTTTTGGTTAATTAATTGATCATTTATTAAAATAATATCATGATTCTAAAGTGTGTTTTCTTTATAGTTAGCGGGTTTGTATTATTGTCAATTAATAACCTTGCACAAGTAACCAAAGCAAGCGTTAATCAATTGGCTTTCATGGCCGGTACGTGGACGCAAAAAAACGGATGGGGCGATATGGAGGAGTTTTGGGGCGAACCGATGGGGGATAGTATAATCAGCAGTTTTAGGGTGGTTAAAGATGGTAAAGCTGCATTTTATGAGTTTGTAGTTATTGAAGAACAAAACCACCTGCCTGTTTTTAAAATGCGCCATTACAACCGTGGCAGCATAGGCTGGGAGGAGAAAGACAAGCCACTGTTATTTTATCTGGTTGGTATTGAAAAAAATAAGGCCGATTTTGAATTAAAGGATAAATCTGTCCGTATCACTTACCAGTTGGTTTCGCCGGATAAACTGGATGTAACTCTTGTTGAGAAGGATAAAAAAGGCAAATTAAAAAAAGACATATTTAACTATTCGCGAAAGAAATGAGAATTACTTATTTCACGAATAGTCAGAGAATACTAATTTCTACTTAAACCAATCCCAGCGCTTTGCTTGTCCTTGCCCTTGTTTCATCGCTCAAGGCCTCGTTGTTAGCTAATGACTCACCATATGACGGGATCATCTCCTTGAATTTCTGCTGCCATGCTTCTGTTTTAGCCTGATTTTTAAAGCAGCGCTCAATAAGCTGGATCATGATAGGTACCGAAGTTGATGCACCCGGTGATGCACCCAATAAGGCCGAGATACTGCCATCAGCAGAGGTTACTACTTCTGTTCCAAACTCCAGTACGCCGGTGTGTTTAGCGTCTTTTTTAATAACCTGCACACGCTGACCGGCTATGTCCAAATCCCATTCTTCGGCTTTGGCTGTTGGCATGTAATCCTTAAGCGCGTTAAGCCTATCGGCCGGCGATTGCAATACCTGGGAGATGAGGTATTTGGTCAGAGGCCAGTTATCACGCCCTACAGCAAGCAGGGGAAGTATATTATTTAGTTTAATAGAGCCAAAAAGATCAAGTAGCGATCCTTTTTTAAGGAAACGGGTTGAAAAGCCGGCGTATGGGCCAAAAAGTAAAGCTCGTTTGCCATCAATCATACGGGTATCCAAGTGAGGTACCGACATTGGCGGCGAACCAACCGATGCCTTTCCATAAACTTTAGCTTCGTGTTGTTTTACCACATCGGGGTTATTACATACCAGCCATTGCCCGCTTACCGGGAAGCCGCCAAAACCTTTGCTTTCGGCAATGCCTGACTTTTGCAGCAGGGGCAAAGCACCACCACCGGCACCAACAAAAACAAATTTGGCATTCAGCTTTCTTTTATTTCCTGTGGTTTTATCTTTTACAGTTATCTTCCAGGTACCATCGGCATTACGCTTAATATCCCTTACATCATGGTTAAGGCTTATGTTTACGTTAGGTTTTTGTTTAAGCTCGTCTATCAGCGCGCTGGTCAGACTGCCAAAGTTTACATCGGTACCAATATCCATGAACGTTGCCGAAACCTTTTCATCAGCATCGCGGCCTTCCATAACCAGCGGGATCCATTTTTTGATCTGTGCTTTATCCTCCGAGTATTCCATCCCTTTAAAAAAGTGATGTTTTGTAAGGGCCTGCTGGCGTTTTTTCAGGTACTCAACATTCTCAGCTCCCCAAACAAAGCTCATGTGCGGCACTTTGCGGATAAAACTTTGTGGATTGTTTACAAGGCCCTGGTCAATAAGATAAGTCCAAAACTGTTTGCTAATTTCAAACTGTTCGGCAATTTTGATGGCTTTTTTTATTTCAACACTCCCATCAGGAAGCTGGGGAGTATAATTTAACTCACAAAAAGCAGAGTGCCCTGTACCTGCATTGTTCATCGGGGCCGAGCTTTCGGCAGCGATGACATCCAGTCGTTCAAAAATCTCAATCGTCAGATCGGGCTGCAGCTCTTTAAGCATTACACCAAGGGTGGCGCTCATAATACCTGCGCCAATTAAAACCACATCAACCGTTAAATTTGAACCTGTACCGTTATTAGTCATTTTATTATGATATCCTGCAAAGCCTGCAGTGTTATTTATAACAAGGTAAACCCCGTTTTTGAAAAATTGTTATGATGGTTTAAGTCCTGCAGGTAATTAACCGGCAGGGGTTAAAATAAATCAGGCAATTTTAAGAAATTTTTATAGAAAAACTGTCCTTTACCTGTCCAATAAATGCAATAAAATCTATGTTTAAATTGTTTAAACTTAATTTATAGCTTAATACCGCATTTGGTATATCTAAAACACATTAACACAAAAACAGTTAAAATGGTGTATATAAATAAAGTGCTAATTTATAGACCATGAATCTGTTTAAACCATGTATTTATTTTTGTGTTTTGGCGATGACATTATCAGCCTGTAAACAATTAAATAAACAATCGAAGCCAGTTCCCGCATTAAGTGACACCTCAAAAACAGTAGTAACAGTAGCAGATAAAAAGGATAGTGTGATCAATAATCCGCAAAAAAAGTATAGCGGGGCAACTGTAAGCGATCCCTGCGTGAAATGTTTGCTGGCTGTTATACAGGACAGTAAAAGCTACAAGGAAAACACGAGCGGTATTTCGTCGCAAAGTATAAATTACACTATTAACTGGGTAAAAGCGTCAGCCCCGGCCTTAACGCCAGATACAAGCCATAAAACCAACGGCATCAGGGTTGATGTAAAGAAAGATGAAGATGGAGAGGCCACCCGGTTATGCTCATATGTTTATAATAACACCAGCGGCACCATGTACCTGCTCAATAGTCAGAATAAATATCAGCATGAAGTGTCAAGCATAACGCCCGCCATTTTAAAAAAAATTCGCAATAGTTGTTACTGGGGCGTGGCATCACGATAACCGCTTTGTTGTTTCAGCGGCTAAACATACTTGCTCTTTATATTTTTCATCATTTTGTAAGCCCCTTTTAAAACATTGATCAGCGCTTCGGTTTTCATGGGCTTGGCAATATAATCGTCCATACCTTCGCTTATGCACATATCCCGGTCGTCGGGACCGGCATTAGCGGTCATAGCAATGATAAAAGGTTGCTTAAAAGCGTACTGACGAATATGCCGGGTTGCTTCAAAGCCATCCATTTCCGGCATTTGCACATCCATAAATATCACATCAAAAGTAGGGTTGGCTTTTAATTTATCAAGCGTTTCGTGCCCGTTATGGGCCAGTTCAAATTCATAGCCAAGTTTCTCCAGCATCCGGCTAATAAGCTTTTGATTAACCGTATTATCTTCGGCCACGAGGATATTGAGGGGGTGTTCCTTGGCAAAATTTACATCCAGCAGTTTATCTGGCCTTGTTTCAGGAACAGGTACCTGTATTTTTCCCTGGAACTCGGCCTGCAGGCTTTTGCCCAGTTGCGATTGTTTTACCGGTTTAGTTAATATAGCCGAAAACAAGCCCGGGTATTTCTTCTTCGAGCCATCACCGATGGAACTCAGCATAATTACCGGCAGGTCTTTATAAGTACTTTTAATTTCCCGGGCCAAGCCAACACCATCCATTTCAGGCATTTCCATATCGGTTATCACCAGGTTAAATCCATGATTGGCAGTAAGGATCTCAAGCGCCAGCCTGCCAGAGGCTGCGGCCACCGTTTGGATTCCCCATTGCTCCAATTGCGTTTGCAGGATAAAGCGGTTCGTTTTATTATCGTCAATAATAAGCACCTTTTTGCCTTCAAGCTCTTCGGCATTAAAAACAATAGGTATATGTTTTGATTGTTTATTGCTTATAGCTGTTTTTATGGTGAATACAAAAACTGAGCCCTCACCAAAAACGCTTTCAGCCCAGATTTCGCCCCCCATTAGTTTAACCAGTCGCTCGCTGATCACGAGCCCAAGCCCTGTGCCGCCATATTTGCGCGTAGTCGATGAATCGACCTGCGAAAAAGCATTGAACAAGGTCGTGAGCTTATCCTCAGGGATGCCAATACCGGTATCCATAACGCTAAAGCCTATCTCAATTTCCTTATCGCCAATTTTTTTGGATAAAAACACTTTAATAAACACCTCACCGCGCTCGGTAAACTTGATGGCATTGCCTGTTAAATTGGTAAGTACTTGTTTTAATCTCAAGCTGTCGCCAATTACCTGCTGGGGCAGGGCGGGATCGATCTGGTAAACCAACTCAAGCTCGCGTTTGGCAGCATTTTGCGAAAAGATATCCATCACTTCCTCAATACACTGGCGCAGGTCAAAATCTTCCTGCTCCATTTCCATTTTTCCTGATTCGATTTTGGAGAAATCAAGAATATCGTTGATCACATTTACCAAACTATCACCGCAGGATATAATGGTATCAGTATAATCGCGCTGCTCGGCATTCAGCTCAGTTTCGCCTAATAGTGAGGCCATGCCAATAACGCCGTTCATCGGTGTCCTGATCTCATGGCTCATCGTGGCTAAGAATATGCTTTTGGCCTGGTTGGCTTTATCTGCTTCTTCCCGGGCCTCACGTTCCTGTTCTTTTTGAAGCTGCAACTCTTCCGACTGGGAAAGCA
>NZ_DASVOB010000152.1:0-13795 GCF_036383575.1 Mucilaginibacter sp. | reverse complement strand
TTTTAGTTGGCTTAAAATCATTTGATAAGTGAACTGTGTAGCGCTGATAATTATTTGTTTTGGCTAAACCGTCCTGATTAAGGTAACCGAATGAATAATTGTAAGTATACTTATCTGTACCGCCGCTTATTGATGCCTCATGATTGGTAGTAAATGCTTTGCGCAATATTTGTTTGTACCAATCGGTTCCTTTACCATAACTGGTCGGATCGGCAAATATTGGAACAATAGGCGGATCATTAGGCTGTTTGTTCAACACCTGCAATTCATCAACTGCAGTGGCATATTCAGTGCCATTTGCCATTTTTACCTGGTTGGTAACAGCCTGAAGACCTACATATCCATTGTAATTGATAACTGGTTTGCCTTTTGTACCACGTTTTGTTCCGATTAAAACTACGCCGTTGGCTGCACGGATACCATAAATAGCTGTACTTGACGCATCTTTCAAAATGCTGAAGCTTTCAATATCCTGCGGGTTAAGGAAGCTGATATCATCGTACCAAACACCATCGACCACAAATAATGGTTTAGTATTACCGTAAATGGTACCTAAACCACGAATGGTAATGTCAGGTGATTTGCCTGGCGTACCGCTGTTAGTGATTTGCACGCCTGATACTTTACCCTGTAAACCGCTCAACGCGTTAGGTGAAGCCTGTTTGGCAACATCAGCACCCTTAACGGTAGCAATTGAACCGGTTACATCAAGCTTTCGCTGAGTACCATAACCTATTACAACTACCTGTTGCAGTTCATTGGTTTGTGGTTGCAGAGCTACGTTAATGGTTGTTTGCCCGTTAAGAGCTACCTCTTGCGTGGCATAACCTATATAAGCTACCGATAATGTTGCGTTACCTGGAGTCTTAAGAGTAAAAGCTCCGTTTACATCTGTTTGGGTACCTATAGTTGTTCCTTTAACTGAAACAGACACGCCTATTAAAGCCTCGCCTGTTTTTCCGTCGGTTATTTTACCTTTAATTGTAACGTTTTGTGCAAACGCTGCGTCATAACAAAATAACAGTAACAACATCAACCCTGAAATAGTAAAAATTCTTTTCATAGTGGTTAATAAATAATACGGATTGAAAAAATAATTGGTTTATTGATTTGCAAAGCTGTACAGATAATCAACTTTTAACAAATAATATAACTCAACATTAATACACCACTATAAGAATACTTTCTCATGAAATGTTTTTACCAATCATAACAATCTATTTAACAGCGAGTTAAAAGCAAGAACACTACTACACAACCTGCATAGCAGCCGATACTTCAAAAAGACACTATGAGAGGTAATGATGTAGTGTTATAGCTCGATGAGAAACTCGGTAAGGTTTTTATCATGCTCCAAATTGAGCTTTTTACGGAGCCTGTAACGCCGGATTTCCACACCGCGTAATGAAATATTAAGTAGGGATGCCATCTCCTTACTGCTCATGTTCATGCGCAGGTATGCGCATAGCTTAAGGTCATTTGGCACAAGATCCGGGTGGCCGGCTTTCAATTTTTTAAAGAAATTTTCGTGGGCTTCATTAAAACTGGTTTCAAAAATATTCCAATCCCGATCATCACTCATGCCCTCGTCAATCACTTTTTGTATGCGGCGCAATTGCTCGTCGGCAAGCTTCTTACCATCGCCCCCTTTCAGGTGGGTTAGCTCGTCGCTTATTTTTTGCAGCAATTCATTTTTATAAACTATGTTCATAGCCGAATTTGCAAGCTCACGGCTTTTGCCTGCCAGGTCGGCTTGCAACTGCTCATTCTTTATATTGATAATGTGTTGTTCATTAGCTATAGCCTCCTGTTTCAAAAATTCCTCCTTTTCTTTTTGTAGTTTTTGGAGTATCTGTTGCTGATGTTTTTTTAATTTAAGACCATAGTAATACCTGATCACATAAAACAGCAATACAGCCAGGAGCACATAAAATACCATGGCTATTTTACCGGCATACCATGGCGGCAATACCGTAAAGGTTATTGCTGAAACAGCCGATTGATACTGATCATTGATCTTGGCGCGCACCTTAAAATTATAGGTACCCTGATTAAGGTTGGTAAATTCCTTTTGGCTTTGCGGTGTCCACTCGCTCCATTGATGCGAGTAGCCTTCCAGATAGTATTGAAACCTGATTTTGGCTTGCGTGTAGTAAGGTAAAGAATAACTTATGCGGATGTTATTTTCAGCGTAAGGTATTTCAATGTTATTGCTATCCTCAGCCGCCTCGCTTATTAACGAAACCTTGTCGGTAACATTCTCAATCCTGCGGATCAGCACATTGGGTATTTTGATCCTATTGGGCAGCTGGGCGTCCGCGTCATTCAATATTACAAATCCATCATCAACACTTATCATATAAGTTGAATTGTTGATACGATTAATGGTTTCATAATGCTGTACCATTTGCCCGTTCAGGATAGAAAACCTGTTGGTATCGATAGTTAGCTTGCCGGAAACAGACATATCTGCCAGGCCAACCCGGCCCTGGTTAATAAACCAGTATTTTTTGCCAATGGCCTTGATGATCTTGCTTGAGGTTGCAAATGTGCCCAGCTTGCTGTTAAGCTGCTGATATTTATAAAACCTGTCGGTAATATCGTCATACACGTAAAAACCCGAATCTGACGAGAAAACAGTGCGATTATCAAGGTCAAATACGTTAATGTTGTAGCTGCCCGGCAAACCGTGTTTTTTGTCGTAATAAACGTGCGATACTACAGTACGCTGATCGGCACTTAAAGTGAGTTTATATATGCCCTTATAAGCATGGCTCACCCAAATCTGGCCCTTGGCATCACGTTCTACATAACGCGAGGGTTCACTAAAGCCCGCCAATTTGTGACTATATTGCCAATTTCCCGCCGCGTCTTTCCGGTAGATCACGAGGCCGGTATAAGTTCCCTGCATAAGCATATCGGGTGCCATTTTCTTCATAGTCCACCCACCTGTTATATCTGAGATCTTTTTTATCGAGGCCCCGTTTACCTGGTATGTTCCGTCGTTGTGGCCGCAAAGCAACCTGTTATCCTGTAACGACAAATCCCATACCTGCCCCTGCGAGCCTGGAATTAGTTTAAAATCAAATGTTTGAAAGAGATTATTATGGCTATCGGGGAGCCAATCGCTGTAAAATAACCCCTGGTTTGTACCCAGGTATATCTTTTTATCAAAAATGATACTTGAATAAACCGTGCCAAACTTACCCGTTTTGTCGAAATAAAAATACAAAGGCGAGTTAACTTCAATTCTGTCTATACCATTATCCAGTCCGGCCCAAAGATTTTGCCCCGCATCGGTATAAAGGCTTAACACGGTATTGTTTTGCATACCGCTGGCTTTATTAATATGCTGTACAACACGCCCGGCGGTATCAATGATCACAATACCGTTAAGGATAGTACCATAGGCAAAATACTTATTGGCAATAGCTGCTCCGTTATTTAACTGATAAGTTGTTAAAAAATCATTAGCCTGATTGGCCCATGGTTTAACCGTTTTACCATCATAGATAAACAGCCCGCTTTTTGCCGTACCTATGAGATATTTACCATGCTGAAAAGGCAAAATAGATAATACACCACTTGCACCTAAAATATTGCTGCCTTCAATATATTCAAGCTTTGAGCCTTTAAGCTCAAAAAGGCCTTTGGTTAGTTGCTCTGCAAAAAAGCGACTACCACTTTTAAAAAGGAACAAATACGGCTTATGCGTATTTACTACCTCAATTTTACCCGCAGCATAAATATATATAGCACCGAACGATTGGAAAAGCACCCTGTTGTTATCGCAATATATTTTCCATATTTCTTCGGTTACCGGCAAAAATTTTTTTGGCACCAGGTTAATAAGCGATGTATATTTTAAAATGCCCTTATCATCGTTATGCCAGTAACCAAACTCACCATACCCGCCTGCATAAACCCTGCCCCTGCCATCTGCACTAACTGAGCGTACGATCAAGCCGTTGGGCATATGGTATTGTTGCCAATATTTACCATCAAACGTAAGCAGGCCTTCTGCATTGCCAAAGTACATGATATCGTGCTCATCGCGCGTTACCGACCAGTTTTGATTGCCAAACTGATAAATTGCCTTGGTATAGTTTTGAATATAAGGAACACCTACGCTTTTAATATCTACCGACCACGCCGGCCAAACCGATATAAAAAGAAGAACGATAATAATACACAGGGTTTTACGCATAGGATGTAGCGACTCAATTTACTAAAGTAGTGTTTGTACCCGACAAAATAAAAAAGCCTACCCTTAAGGATAAGCCTTGTATAATAATTGCACCACAGCTGTTATACTACTGGTTGCAGTTTGCTTTTGCTCACGTTTACCGGTTGAGGCACTTTTACATAATAACCGGTACCATCATAAACACGTTTACGCGGATGATCTTTACAGGCGTCGCTGCAGCAGCCATCCATAGCAGTTCCGCACTCATCGCACTGGGTAAAATGCTCATTACACTCGGGGTTGGCGCAATTGATCATTTTAGGAGTGGTTTTACCGCAATTTAAGCATGTTGAAATAACAACCGGGTTAACGCTGTTCACATCAACCGAAAGGCGGTTATCAAACACATAACACTTGCCTTCAAAATCTTCGCCGCCTGCTTCTTTACCATATTTAATGATACCGCCATGCAGCTGGTAAACTTCAGGAAAACCTTCGTGCAAAAGCAATGCCGATGCTTTTTCGCATTTGATACCGCCGGTGCAATAAGTCAGGATCTTTTTATCCTTGTACTTTGCCAGCTCATTGATCATGTCCGGAAAATCGCGGAAGTTATCAATATCAAGCGTTACCGCGTTTTTGAATTTGCCTAAAGAGTGCTCGTAGTTTGAACGAACGTCCAATACAACCACATCATCCCTGTCCTTCATCGCCAAAAATTCTTTTGGTTCCAGGTGTTTGCCTGTTTTTTGTTTTGGGTCGATAATGTTAGGATCACGAAGGCCAGAGTGTACGATCTCTGATTTATAACGCACGTGCATTTTTACAAACGATGGCGTATCTACCTCGTCAATTTTAAACTCGGTTTTAGCAAAACGCTCGTCGGCGTGTACGGTATCCATATAGGTTTTGCAGGCTTCAACAGTACCCGAAACGGTGCCGTTAAGCCCTTCGTCGGCTACAATAATACGACCGGTTAAACCTAAGCTTTTACAAAATTTTAAATGATCGGCAGCAAATTGCTCCGCATCAGCTATTGTTGAATAACAATAGTATAGTAGGGTATTATACATTTCCATAAAATCATTGATACTGCTGCAAACAGTGTTAAATGAGCGGCGCAAAGATAGCAATTTGAGCGGAAAGCTCAAAGCGGAAGGCTTAAAGCTAAAAAAATGCAAAGCTTTTAAAAAGCTTTTTGCTTTCAGCCTTCCGTTTTAAGCTTACCTGATTCCATAAAAGATCCTGAAGCCCTGGATGTATTTTTTATCCCCAGCATAGGATATACCATAGTCAACGCGGAAAATGAGGCGTTGTACACCCACATAAAACTCGCGGTAATTGCTGTTATTTTTGGTTGTAAGGTAGTTGGCACCGATAATTTCTTCGAGTTTAAGTTTCCTTAACAGCGGGATCCTGTTAAATAATGATCCGGCGAAGTTATGCTGATAATGTGCTTCTAAAAAAGCGCCGTTGGTACTGTAAGTATAAAACGGCAGGAAGTGGAAACTGCCCACATAGGTAGGGTCGAAAGTGGTACCCTGGTTACCTAAAAAGTGGTTATAATCCATGTAGTAAAGCGTGTTGTTGTTAAAAAAACCTCCTCCTGATACTTTAAATGATGAATAACCGGAAAGTCCTACACGGATGTGGTCCTGCGAAAGATCAACAGAAGCAAAATCATAGTCAACATCCGAGCCAATGACGTTTTTAAATCCCTTTCGGTAGTTTACCGTTAACGTTGGATATTTTGAAGGCAGGTTAAACTTGCCTGTAGGCCTGGTTTCATACCGCTGATCGAAAGTAAACGTTGCCGATGCGTTAAACACCAAAGCCTGGTTATCCGGAAACAGAAACGAATGGTCGTCGGCCGGCGTACCCGCGGGAGCCAAAGGATTGTTTGAAGTAAACTCGCGGTTCTTATTATCCTTTATCTTGCTAAAGGATGTGTTGTACAACTGCGAACGGCTTGAATAAGAAAAACCTCCTTTTAAGAAAACGCCGTTTAATACCTCACGCTGGTAACCAAAATTGCCGTAATGGCTTCGGTAATACTTAACATAGTTGTTTTCACTCAACAGTGTACTCAGCGTATTGAAATATAAGGAACGTGTACCTACGTTATTAAGGTCGAGTACATCGCTGCCAAAATCGGCATAAAACTTAGCATTATGGAAAGGATCATTCTTGTACTCAAAGCCCATATTGGCGCTGAAGATCTTGTTGGAGAAACCATAACGCACAGCCGGGGTAACCGTCAGCGAATGAAAATCATCAATAGTACGGATATAACTTACCTTGGCGTTAATCCCAAAGCCCTCCACCGTGTTGTAATAAAACGTTTGTAGAAACGGGAAAATGTATAATGAATCCCTGTTGCTTTTATTGCTGGCAGCGTAACCAAATATCAGGTAGCCGGGATAATTAATACGGTTTTTATGATGCTGAAGTGAATCAAGGTAAGTATCCGTTTTTTTATATTCTTCAAAGGCATCTTTTTTCCTGTAATCACGGTCTTCAAATGCAGTTAAGGGTATCGGCCGTGCGTTTGACCAGTAATCGGGCTTTTTACTATTCGCTACTGTATCAATTTTTAAGATCTCGCCGGTAAAAAAATCATCCGGAAAAGTTGGATTGATTTTATAGTTGTTATAAACAGCAGCATAATAACCGCCAAATTTAAATCCGAAAACAGCCCCTTTAAAGCTGTATTGGGTTGATGCCGGCATCCATACACTATCGGTTATAGCTATGTATTGCTGTCTGATCTTTAAAGTATCAACCAGGTTAAGGTTGCTTGTTTTATTTTCAACAAACAGGTCAACACTGTAAATGCGCCAGTCGCCATCAACAATATAAATATCCCCCTGAAAATACTGGCCATGCCCACGTTTAGGGGTAACATGAATTTTATGAATAGTATGCCCGTTCTCAACCGAAGTCCCCAGCAGCCTGTAGTTATAAAATGTGAAACCATATGATGCAACCGGTGAAACAAAGCCGCGGGTAGCCAATCCGTTGATGATAAATACATTCTGATAAAAATTGGCCTGAAGGTCGGACGCTTTTTTGTAGCCGAAAGCAGTGTTCTGCCCCGCCATACGGTTGGCAATGGTGATCTCCCTTACCTTGTTGGGCTTTTGAAAGTTATATTCAGACAATGATTCGGATTGATACAGGATTCCCCGGCCATTCGTATCAAGATCAAGGGTTCTCCTTACCTCCTGCCCCAGCAACGATTTGGGTACGCTCAGCAATTTTTGTACCCCTTTAATATAAACCGCACATGAGTATGATGCGGCTTCCTCAATATAGTATTTACGTTTCTTTAACACCTGCTTCATGATGGTATCGGCAGCGTCACGATTTTTGCGATAAGTTTCAGCTACCCTGCCGGTGCTAAATACTTCATCGGCCATTTGTACGTTGTGTTCCTGATCCTGGTCAGTTACGGTAACCTGCTCTATCTTTTCGGTATAACCAACATAGCGGTATATCACATTATAAGTACCCGGACTAAGTTTAAACTGGTAAATACCATTTTCATTAGCTGTGGTACCATATGTTGAATTGCGGATGTAAATGGAAACAAAAGGGATAACCTGCCCGTTTTTGTCGGTTATTTTTCCTGTTAAAAGTGATTGCTGTGCAGAGGCGGTTATTACGCTGAAAGCAGTGATCAATAGTAGTATGTATTTTCTCATATGTTACTTATGTGTAATACTTTAGGGCTTAAAAATGTTTTATTATTCACTTAATAATTATTTAAGGTTTAATAAACCCAACAAAAAGATTGCTAATGCTTAATTTTGCCCTCTTTAAAACACGCACACTATGTACAACACACTAAAGCCGGTTTTACAGCAGGAATTAACCGAAATTGAAAACGCCGGGTTATACAAAAAGGAACGGATCATTACTTCGCCCCAGGGAGCTGATATCACCGTGCAAAGCGGTGCTGAAGTAATTAACTTTTGCGCCAATAACTACCTTGGCTTATCAGGCAATGCCAAAGTGATCCAGGCAGCCAAAGATGCTATGGATACCCATGGCTACGGTTTATCATCTGTACGTTTTATATGTGGTACACAGGATATTCATAAAGAACTTGAAAAAAAGATAGCCGAATTTTTAGGTACTGAAGATACCATCCTGTATGCTGCGGCTTTTGATGCCAACGGTGGCGTGTTTGAACCTTTGTTTAACGATCAGGATGCTATTATATCCGACGAGCTGAACCATGCTTCCATCATTGACGGTGTACGCCTGTGCAAAGCCCAGCGTTACCGTTACAAGCACGATGACATGGCCGACCTGGAAGAGAAACTAAAAGCTACCCAGGAACTGCGTCACCGCATTATTGTAACCGATGGAGCATTCAGCATGGACGGTACCATTGCCCAATTGGATAAGATCTGCGACCTGGCCGATAAATACAATGCATTAGTGATGATCGACGAGAGCCATTGCTCTGGCTTTATGGGCAAAAACGGTCGTGGTACACATGAGCACCATAATGTTATGGGCAGGATCGATATCATCACCGGTACATTGGGCAAAGCCTTGGGCGGCGCATCGGGCGGTTTTACATCTGGCCGTAAGGAGATCATTGACATGCTGCGCCAGCGCTCACGTCCGTATTTGTTTTCGAATACTTTAGCTCCTGCTATTACCGGTGCTTCAATAGCGGTACTGGATATGCTGAGCGAAACCACTGAACTGCGTGATAAACTGGAAACCAATACGCAATACTTCCGTAAAAAAATGACCGAAGCAGGTTTTGACATTAAACCTGGCGTGCATCCTATAGTCCCAGTAATGTTGTATGATGCCAAGCTTGCCCAGGAATTCGCGGCAAAAATGCTTGATGAAGGTATTTATGTGATAGGTTTTTACTACCCGGTAGTTCCACAAGGCAAAGCAAGGATCAGGGTACAGATCTCCGCAGCGCATGATTTGCATCATTTAGATAAAGCTATTGCGGCGTTTACCAAGGTGGGTAAGGAGTTGGGAGTGCTTAAATAGTATTATATTTGCCGTCCTGCGTATAGCGATCAACTCATAACTATATATCTCTGCATCCGAAAAACAATCAGGAAGCCGGGATAACAACAAAAAAATTACAAATAACACATTATAATGCAAGCTCAGATAGACCAATATACCGCCGAGATCAATGCCTTTTCGCCAGCCAATGCCGACGAACTGGAAGCGTTCCGTATTAAATTTTTAGGCACCAAAGGTATTATTAAAGACCTTTTTGAGCAGTTTAAAAGTGTTAGCCCGGAAGAGAAACGCACTTTCGGTAAGGTACTTAACGAGTTTAAACAACTGGCAGAGGCTAAGTATAACGAATTAAAAGAAAACATTGGTTCAGGCCCGCAAAGCAAAGGCAACGATCTTGATCTTACTTTGCCCGGCGACGGCTTTACTATTGGCTCACGTCATCCGCTATCATTGGTTCGTAACGAGATCATCGATATTTTCAAACGCTTAGGCTTCGTTGTTGCAGAAGGCCCGGAAATTGAGGACGACTGGCATAACTTCTCGGCATTGAACTTCCCTGATGAGCATCCGGCACGTGACATGCAGGATACCTTTTTCATTAAAAAGAATAATGGTAAAGATGATATCGCCCTGCGTACCCACACATCATCGGTACAGGTACGGATGATGGAAGCAGGTAAACCACCGTTCCGCGCTATTATGCCGGGCAGGGTTTACCGTAATGAGGCTATTTCGGCCCGTGCGCATTGCTTTTTCCACCAGGTTGAGGGTTTATATGTTGACGAGAATGTATCTTTTTCCGATCTAAAGCAAACCCTTTACCACTTCGTTCAGGAGCTTTATGGCGAAGGTACTAAAGTGCGTTTCCGCCCATCATACTTCCCGTTCACCGAGCCATCAGCCGAAATGGATATTTCATGTACCATTTGCGGAGGTGCTGGCTGTAATATGTGTAAACACAGCGGCTGGGTGGAGATCTTAGGCTGCGGCATGGTTGACCCGAACGTTTTGGAAAACTGCGGTATCGACAGTAAAAAATATACCGGCTTTGCCTTTGGTATGGGTATGGAGCGTATTGCCAACCTCAAATACGTGATCCGCGACCTGCGCCTGTTTTCGGAGAATGACGCGCGTTTCCTTAAACAGTTCCAAACCGAAATGTTATGAGGAAATTATTGTTAATGATATTGGTAAGTATCACCTGTTTTTCGTGCGGAAAATCAGGTGATAACGTACCAAGCATACCTGTTAACTTCCAGGCTGCATTGGGTACCCCGGCATTAAGTCCCCTTAATGTGTCGGGCGGAGCAGTCTCCATCAATGGTTATGGTGTAGCCGGCCTGATCATCTACCGTAAAATAAACGGCACTTATGCGGCTTACGACCGGTGCAGCAGCTATCAGCCCGAAAAAAAATGTGCTGTAACCATTGATAATACGGGCTTTACAGTAACCGACCCCTGCAGCGGTTCAAAATTCAGCCTTGAGGATGGCACACCGGTAAAAGCCCCGGCAACAAAGGCATTACGATCATATAGGGTAGCCGTTACCCAGTTTGAAATTCAAGTAACTAATTAATGGAAGCCGATAAAATTAAAGATAGTATTAAGCGGGCAGCACAGGAACTTTTCCGCAAATTCGGGTACCATAAAACCAGTGTTAATGAGATTGCCAAAAAGGCTAAAATTGCCAAGGCAACTATCTATAAATACTTCGACAGTAAAGAGGCCGTATTGCACATTTTGCTGATGGACTACATCAAAGCCAGTGTTGATGACCTGGTACAAAGCAATGCAAACGATATTGATGAGGAGGCCTATCTCAACAACCTTATCATGAAAACCTGCCGCCTCTCCTACACCGTTTGTAACGAGTTTATCGGCTGGGATTTTATCCGTGAGTCAACCAACTCCCAGGATTTTTTAAAAAATCTCTCCAACGAGTTGGAAGAACTGCTTATGGCATCGTTTATCCAATTGCCGGGCATCCGTAAGCATGAAACTTACCAGCAGCGCTTACGCTTCCTGATCAAGTGCAGCAAAAGCATCGTTTTCAGCTTTGCCTTTACATCGGTAAGCGATTCGGACGTACGGAAAAATTTTGTTTCTTTTCAGAAAGAGATCCTGCCTTATTTGGTTAAGGCGGCGGTTTCAGTTTAAAATCTCCTTCAATAAAGCTGTCCAAAGAAAAAAACACTCATTGCCGTTGACTTTAGTCAACGGTTAAAGAAAAGGACAACCGGGCTTTAGCCCAAATTCAAGCGATATTTTGGCTAAAGCCTCTTGTCTTTAGCAATTATTCCATTGACTAAAGTCAACGGCAATGAATTTATTTGATAGTTATGTGAATGGCTTTCAAACAGCTTAAAATTATTCTGAGTTAAAATAAATAAATTAACTTTGAAATACAAAGTACTTTATATTATCTTTGTCATAGGCTTAATCAAAAGCCTTTCTTTTTAATCATAAACTTTGAAATACAAAGTACTTTATATCTAAACAATCATGATAGAGGAACAATCACCCAAACAAACAACTTTAGGCTGGCTCAAGGAATCGGCAACTTTTAAATTGATCTTTATCGGCATATTGGTGCTGTTATTACTTATTCCATCATCCCTCGTTCAAAACCTGATCACTGAGCGTTCCGGCCGGCAGGATGAAGTGATCAAAGAGGTTTCCGATAACTGGTCTGCCAGCCAGGTTATCAAAGGCCCTGTATTGGTTATTCCATATAAAAAACAGGTAAAATTTACAGATACCGTTACAAAAGAGGTTATTGAAAATCTCTACATCCTGCCCGAGAGCTTACATATTAATGCAGAATTAAGTACACAAATACTACACAGGGGAATATTTGACGTTGCTGTTTATAATACCCATGTAAAAGTACGTGGCACTTTCGGTGTTATTAATACTAATAATATGGGGATTGCCATGAGTCAACTTTTATTAAACACGGCAAGGTTTGAACTTGGCGTAGGCGATTTGAAAGGGCTAAAAACCAACCCTGTTTTAAAAACTAATAATCAAACACTAAATATTGAACCATCGTTCGGTGGCGAATCCCTATTTAGCGACGGCCTGCAATCGAAAGTTGATCTATCTACGGCAAATAGTACCCAAATACCGTTTGAATATGACCTTGATCTAAAAGGAAGCGAGGAATTAAGCTTTTTGCAACTCGGCAAATCCACCGATGTACTGGTGCATGGTAATTGGAGCAGTCCCAACTTTGAGGGTAGTCATCTGCCCGACGAACGCAAAGTTGGCAGCAATGGTTTCAGCGCCAGTTGGCATCTCCTGAATTATAACAGGCAATTGCCACAGCAATGGGTAGGAAAACCAACAAATCAAAGCAACAAATTGGAGTCAAACCCATTTGGCGTAAAACTTCGCCTCCCGGTTGATCAGTACCAGAAAACCATGCGCACCAGCAAGTATGCCATATTTATCATACTGCTCACTTTCATCTCCTTATTTTTAACCGAAGTTATCCGCAAACAGCCAATACATATGTTTAACTACATATTGATTGGCGCGGCTATGGTTATTTACTACACATTGCTGCTATCGTTTTCGGAGCAGGTTGGTTACAATATGGCTTACCTCATTGCATCTGTATCAACCATAGCACTCATATCCGTATTTATATCATCACTATTGAAAAACGGAAGGGCGGCTATACTATTCGCCTTTATTTTATCGGTGTTTTACGCGTTCATCTTTGTGATCATTCAACTGGAAGATCTTGCCTTAATGGTTGGCAGTATCGCGCTGTTTATCATTATAGCCGTGTTGATGTACTTTTCGCGCAAGATAAATTGGGATAAAAATTAAGCACTATACACATTAATCAGCAAAGGTTTCAGAAATCTTTGCTGATTATAAATTAAACCTTATACCAATTTGGTTTTTAGTTTAAAATTTACTATGTTAGCATAGTAAATTTTATTTTATGAGCCGCGAACTAACAGAACTTTCCGACCTGATTGACGAGCAATTTGAGATAGAAGATATTACCGTTGACGATAATGTGGTTAATTATCTGCTAAGTTTATTTGCTTAGAAATCCTGCTTAAGATCGCAACGTCTTTTAAAGGCGACCGGCTTTCTTTTGTCCCTCCTCTCCTATTTTCAGGATTAAATAAATAGGGTTAACTTTGCAGCCTGATGAGTAAAGCTAACAAACCAAAGTTTTTTGAAAACGTACAGATCATTGACATTGCCGAAGAAGGCAAAGGCGTAGGCAAAGCCAATGACTTTGTGCTTTTTGTAGATAAGGCCGTACCCGGCGATGTGGCAGATGTACAGGTATACCGTAGTAAGAAAAACTTCGGCGAAGGCAAGATTACTGAGTTAAAACAAGCTTCTGAATACCGCACCACTGCTTTCTGTGAGCACTTCGGCACCTGTGGTGGCTGCAAATGGCAGCACATGACCTACGAGGCCCAGCTTAAATTTAAACAAAAATCGGTTGTCGATGCTTTAAGTCGCCTGGCTAAGATCAACGTTGAAGGTATTATGCCTATCGTTCCATCTCCTGCCGACAGGTACTATCGTAACAAGCTTGAGTTTACCTTCTCTAACAAACGCTGGCTTTA
>NZ_DASVOB010000151.1:0-13247 GCF_036383575.1 Mucilaginibacter sp. | reverse complement strand
TACCTGCCAGCGAAAACGTTTGCGTGGATTGTTTAGGCTTATTACTTCCAACTTGCCTATATGATGTGTAATTTGCCGCTTACAAGTATAAACTACTATACCATTAACCCTGGTATACATCTGTTAAATAACCAATGAAGAATTTTTTAGATCAGGATTTCTTACTTCAAACTAAAACGGCGCAACGCTTATATCATGAGTTTGCGAGCCATCAGCCTATCATTGATTACCACTGCCACCTGCCGCCAGATCAGATTGCTGATGATATCAATTTCAAAAACATAACCCAGATCTGGCTCTATGGCGATCATTACAAATGGCGGGCTATGCGTGCAAATGGGGTTAATGAAGCTTATATCACCGGTAATAAAACCGATGAAGAAAAGTTTACGGCCTGGGCAGCAACTGTACCTTACACGTTAAGAAATCCGCTGTATCATTGGACACACCTGGAATTGCAGCGCTATTTTGGCATTGATGAATTGCTTTCGCCAGGGTCGGCACAAAATATATATGCCCAGTGCAATGAAAAACTTCAATCACCCGAGTTTAGCATCCGCAACATCCTGAAAAATAAAAATGTAGAGGTTGTGGGTACGACGGATGATCCGCTGGATAATCTTAGTTATCATCAAAAACTGAAACAGGACGCGTTCAGTGTAAAAATATTACCTGCATACCGCCCTGATAAAGCCATGAACGCCGATGATATTGCCGGGCTTAACAAATACATTGATCAGCTGGAAGCAGTATCAAACGCATCCATATCTAACATTGATGAATACCTTACAGCCCTAAAAGCAAGACATGATTACTTCGCCGAAAACGGATGCAAACTATCCGATCATGGCCTGGAGCAGATCTACGCTGAGGATTATACTGATGCTGAAATAGCTGCCATCTTCATTAAAATAAGAAACAATGAGGTACTGCTGCCATTAGAGATCCTGAAATTTAAATCGGCCATGTTGTATTACTTTGCCATTTGGGACCATGAAAAAGGCTGGGTACAACAATTTCACCTTGGTGCACTGCGCAATAATAATGCACGTGCATTAACCAATTTAGGCCCCGATACAGGCTGGGATTCTATTGGCGATTTTACACAGGGCAGGGCATTATCCAAATTCCTGAACAGGCTGGATACCACCAACCAGTTGGCCAAAACTATTATCTATAACCTTAACCCGGCCGATAATGAACTGTTTGCTACCATGGTGGGTAACTATAACGATGGTTCGGTTGCAGGTAAAATGCAGTTTGGTTCGGCCTGGTGGTTTTTGGATCAGAAAGATGGCATGATCAAGCAATTGAATGCTTTATCAAATATGGGTCTGCTGAGCCGTCTGGTAGGGATGCTTACAGATTCACGAAGCTTTATGTCGTTCCCGAGGCATGAGTATTTCCGTAGGCTGCTTTGTAACCTTTTGGGCGATGATATAGAGAACGGCGAATTACCAAATGATATTGAATGGACAGGAAAGATCGTGAGTGATATTTGCTATTTTAACGCCAAAAACTATTTCAATTTTTAAATGAGCAATATCGAAAATACAAAGGGAAGCATACTCTCATTTGGCGAGTTGTTATTACGGATGTGTCCCGATGGCGAGGGACAATGGCTTGCAGAAAATAAACTGCCATTTTTTATAGGCGGCGCTGAGCTTAATGTTGCCAATGCATTAGCTTTATGGGAGCAGCCGATAAAATACTTTACCGCTTTACCTGATAATGCTTTATCCGAACAGCTTATCAGTTACCTGGAAAGCAAAAACATTGATACGACGGCAATACACAAAAGCGGCAACAGGATAGGGCTTTATTACCTTACCCGCGGTAAAGATGTAAAGAACAATGCCATTGTATATGACCGTGCAGGTTCGGCTTTTGCCGATCTGAAACCGGGCATAGTTGATTGGGATATCGTTCTTGAAGGGGTAAGCTGGTTTCATTTCAGCGCGATATGCCCGGCTTTAAGCCAACAGGCTGCTGATGTTTGCGAAGAAGTTTTACAGGCAGCAAGCAGGAAACATATCACCATATCTGTTGATCTTAACTATCGCCCCAAATTGTGGCAGTATGGCAAAAAGCCAATCGAGATCATGCCAAAGCTGGTGCAATATGCAGATATTATTATGGGCAATGTTTGGGCAGAGGAAACCATGTTGGGTATTCCTGTTACGCCGGATATCCATGAATCGGGGCAGCAAAGCATTTACCTCAAAGAGGGACTTTATTCGTCTGAAAAGATTATGGATGCATACCCGCGTTGCCGGGCTGTAGCCAATACTTTCCGCTTTGATGCCGGTAAAGGTGTTGAATATTATACTTCGCTTTTTGCAGGCAACCGCTTTTATCATTCGCCAACATACACTACCGAAACCGTGGTTGATAAAGTAGGCAGTGGCGACTGTTTTATGGCCGGGCTTATTTACGGCTTTTATAACAAGCAGGATCCGCAGCAGTTATTGGATTTTGCCACGGCTGCCGCTTTTGAAAAGCTTTTTATTGAAGGTGATGCAACTACCAAAACAGTTGATGAAATTTATAATGCTATGAAATAATGAGTAAAAAAGATATAGTACTTGACGTAATATTAAAGCAAGGTACATTACCGCTGTTCTTTTATAAAGATCCGGAAGTGAGCCTGCAGATAACCCGTACACTTTATAAAGCCGGCATCCGGGTATTTGAATATACCAACCGTGGTGCGGCTGCCCTTGAAAATTTCAAAGTTTTAAAACAAGCCCTTGCCAACGGCGAAATGCCTGGTTTGGAATTGGGTATCGGCACCATCAAAAGTGTTCAGGAAGCTGAGGCTTTTATTGCCGCCGGGGCTGATTTTATCGTGTCACCGATTGTTAATCCCGAAGTAGGCAAAGTGGCAGCACAGCATAACTTGTTGTGGATTCCGGGGAGTATGACGCCAACCGAGATCTATTTAGCGCAGCAAAACGAAGCTGCTTTAATAAAAATATTCCCGGCCAATATATTGGGACCGGAGTTTGTATCATCTATCAGGGACCTGTTTGCGGGTCAGTTGTTCATGCCAACAGGTGGGGTTGACTTGAGCCATGACAGCATCAGTACCTGGTTTAAAGCCGGCGTATGCGCGGTGGGTATGGGCAGCAAGCTCATCAGCAAAAGCGTGTTGGAAAACCAGGAGTATGACAAGCTTTATAACGATACATTAAAGCTGCTGGAAATAGTACAAACCATTAAATAGCCTGTTAACCTAAATTATAATGAGAGAAGAAAAAGTTGGAAACTACCGCTGGGTGATCTGCTCGCTGGTGTTTTTTGCAACAACCGTTAATTACCTTGACCGGGCAGTGATCAGTTTGCTTAAATCAGACCTTACAAAGGAGTTTAAGTGGAACGATGGGGATTACGCCAATATTGAGATAGCGTTTAAAATAGCATATTCTATAGGTCTGCTGGCTGCCGGCCGGATCATTGACAAGATCGGCACCAAATTAGGATATTTCCTTTCAACGCTGTTATGGAGTATTTCGGCAGTATGCCATGCTTTTGTTGGTGGCACTTTTGGTTTCGGCGTAGTGCGCTCTGCATTGGGTATTAGTGAGGCGGGAAATTTCCCTGCTGCTATTAAAACCGTTGCTGAATGGTTTCCTAAGAAAGAAAGAGCATTTGCCACAGGTATCTTCAATTCCGGCGCAAACGTAGGTGCAATAGTTGCCCCCTTAACGGTTCCGTTTATCGCAGCTGCATGGGGGTGGCGCTGGGCCTTTATTATAACCGGATCTATAGGCTTTATATGGCTGGTGCTTTGGCAGGTGATTTACCGCGCACCTGCACAACACAGTAAGGTATCAAAAGCTGAGCTTGATTACATCAACAGTGACGATGACAGCCAAACCGAAACTCTGCAACCTATTGAGCAAAAGAAAATATCATGGGGCAAGCTGCTTTCCTTTAAGCAAACCTGGGCTTTTGTTATAGGCAAATTCCTTACCGACCCCATTTGGTGGTTTTACCTTTTTTGGTTACCCGATTTTTTGGAGAGCCAGTATAATTTAAAAGGTACAGCGATAGCTATCCCTGTTGCCTTGGTTTATACCATGTCTACCTTTGGCAGCGTTGGCGGTGGTTGGTTGCCCATGAACCTGATCAAAAATAACTGGCCGGTGTTTAAAGCCCGTAAAACGTCCATGTTTATTTATGCACTTGCAGTAATCCCCATCATATTTGCCCAAATTTTAGGTGGTGTTAATATGTGGCTTGCTGTAATTGTAATTGGCATAGCAGCATCGGCACACCAGGCCTGGAGCGCTAATATTTTCACTACCGTTTCAGATATGTTCCCTAAGCGGACCATTGGTTCGGTAACTGGCCTGGGTGGAATGTTCGGTTCTATCGGAGGTGTTTTCCTATCACTTGCCGTACAGAAAAACCTGTTTGTATATTACCGGTCAATCCATAAAATTGAGATTGCCTATTACATTATGTTTTTTGTTTGCGGCAGCGCTTACATCTTAGCCTGGCTCATCATGCACTTTTTAGTGCCCCGGATGAAACCAATTGAGTTAGACTAAACTGATTGAATTATTACGCAGAAAGCCGGGTCAAATGACCCGGCTTTCTTTTTTATAAAGAATGGCTTACTGCCTGTTCGGCAAGTTCATCTACCCAGCTTGAAAGGTAGGGCTCTGTGCCATCAAGCCTGATCCATTCGCCATCTTTATCCCTGGCTATTACCAAATGTAGTGTTTCATCTATTGACTTAAATTCATAGGCATTGGGGTAACCGGGACGGATTACCTGTTGCGCTATGCCGTCAATTTCACTATCGGTTCCTGTAAGTGTAGCATCAAATTGCTGTTCCATAATATTTACGATTTATTAACCTAACATGGCTTAGGTAACTTCTGTTTGCACTGACATTAGGTAGGCCGCTATATTATTTATTTTTAGGCTGATAAAATTGTTTTATAAATTTAACACAGCTAAAACTTTTAATATACGAGTTATGTTTTGTTAACAATTATAAACCATGAACAGAAGGCTCAGTACAAAATATTTCCAGGTATCGCAAAGGGTATGGGGAACCAAATTATTGTTCGTTAATATTTACATGATAGCAAACCGCCCCGGTGCTGCCAAGGGCTGGGTTTTGGTTGACACGGGGTTAAAAGGTTCGGCAGGCAAGATCATTGCCATGGCCGAAGAACTTTTTGGCCCGGGAACAAGACCGGCTGCTATTGTGCTTACGCATGGCCATGGCGATCACGCAGGGGGGCTTGAAGAGCTCTTGAAGATATGGAATGTACCCGTTTATGCTCACGCACTTGAATTACCTTATTTAACCGACCTGTCATCATATCCTCCGGCCGATCCTTCATTCAGTGATGGGGTGATGAGCCTGCTGTCGGTATTTTTCCCTACAGCGCCTATAAACCTCGGCACTAAAGTAAGGGCAATCGATATGGAAGAAGGGATCCCTGAACTGCCCGAATGGAAGGTCATTCACACACCTGGCCATACGCCGGGGCATATTTCGCTGTTTCTGCCAATAAATTCAACACTTGTGGTTGGCGATGCTTTTTCAACTACGAAGGCTGAATCAGCTTTGTATTCCTTTAGTTCGCTTAAGAAGTTAACCGGCCCGCCCCGATATTTCACTACCGACTGGGAAGCAGCAGCCGAATCTGTCCGCAGGCTTACCGCACTTGAGCCACGCGCAGTAGCAGCTGGTCATGGTTCGGTAATGCGCGGCCGTGAGCTTCATGACGAACTGCATGAGCTGGCAGATAATTTCGAGCAGCTGGCAGTACCCGCAAAGGGCCGTTATGTAGGCCACCCGGCCATTGCCGATGAAATGGGTGTAAAATATATCCCTCCTTATGTAAGCAGCGGGATATTAAAGGCAAGTATCGGCGTAGCTGCGGCACTGGCAACATTTTTTATTATCCGGGGATTACAGGAATAAAGAAGAATCCCGCCGGTTTGTGCTTACCTTTACCAAGTGGAAAATTTAAAACCAGACCCTAAAATACTCATCAATATTGTACAAACCAGGATGCCTTACGGTAAATATAAAGGTACTATCATAGCCGATATTCCCGTATCATACCTGGAGTGGATGTCCGGCAAGGGCTTTACTAAAGATAAAATGGGGATGTTGTTATCAACCACATTCGAGATCAAAACTAATGGCCTTGGCGAGATCCTTTTTATGGTAAAGAAGTCGCTCATGCAACAGGGAAACCGGCGTTAATCTTGTTTACACGACGATGACCATCTGCCTGACTTAGGATGGCGTATATAATGAACTAAATAGTTATATCAATTATGAAAAAGTTGATCTTATATACGGCGGGAATATTCCTGTTTTTAAGCAGTTGTGCCGATGGGCAAGGTTCAAAAAATGGCGATGATTTTGCAGCTTTACCTGCGCCAAAAACGGGGGAGGCCATAGCAACTTTCGCGGGAGGTTGTTTCTGGAGTATGAGTGAAGCAATGTCTGAACTAAAAGGCGTTAACAAAGTGATTTCAGGATATGCCGGTGGTACTACTAAAAATCCCACCTATAGGGAAGTAAGCTCGCAAAACACCAATCATGCTGAAACTGTGCAGATCTATTACGATCCAAAGGTGATCAGTTTTGATAAAATAGCCGAGGCATTCTTCTTTGCGCATGACCCAACCACACTCAACCGTCAGGGCCCTGATGAAGGTACCGATTACCGTTCTATCGCCTTTTATCGTAATGAAGCAGAAAAAAATACAATTGAGGCCACTATTAAGAAAGTAAATGAGTCAAAGCATTATGCCGATCCAATAGTTACCCAAGTAGTGCCCTTTAAAGTATTTTACCCTGCCGAGAACTATCACCAGGGATATTATCGGTCACATCCCGATCAGCCCTATATCGTAGGAGTATCAGAACCGAAAGTAATGAAGTTCAGGAAAGCGATGAAAGCTGATCTCAAGCCGGAGTTTGCCCGATAATAAATAAGAGGAACGTTGCATTCAGCGATGTTCCTCTTATTTATTAGTGTTGTCGATACCCCCCCCTTTAGGGGGCTGGGGGGCGACCTATAATCTGTTAAACCAGCCCTTTTTCCAAAATACAAACACCTGCACTAAAGCTATCAAAAGCATAAACACAATGGCATAAACATATCCGTGAGGCCAGTAAAGCTCAGGCATATTATCAGGCATCAGGTGTCCTTTATCATCTTGCCTCGAAAAATTCATCCCGTAAATACCTGCTATAAAAGTAAGCGGAATAAAAATCACTGAAATAATGGTGAGCACTTTCATGATCTCGTTCATGCGGTTGCTTACCATAGACAGGTATAGGTCGATTATGCTTGATGTTACTTCCTTATAATTCTCAATAAGGTCCATAGCCTGGATGCAGTGATCGTAGGCATCGCGCAAAAATAATTTTACTTCCGGCGTTATCAGCGGACTATCAGAGCGGATCATGTCATTGATCTTATCCCGCTCGGGCCAGCTTGCACGGCGTACAACAATAAGCGTACGTTTTAGCTGCTGGGCATCAAACATAATGGTTTTATCGGCGCTGAGGTAAAGTTTATCTTCAAGCGCGTCCAGATGATCTCCAATCTCAGCTAATAAAACAAAATAGGTATCAATTATAGTGTCGGTAAGCGCGTAGCACATATAACCCGGTCCGGCTGTGCGGATAGCCCCTTTTCCGGCTTTTAAACGGGCTTTTACGGCATCAAAGCGTTCAGTATGATCTTCCTCAAAGCTAACGATAATATTATCCTTTATAATAGCCGAAAACTGGCAGTTAATGATCTCGTTATCCTTATTGAATTGAACTATCCGGCTGGTGCAAAACGCATAATCCTCATATTCATCAAACTTAGGGCGCTGATGGGTATTGGCAATATCCTCCAAAACCAGTGAATTGATATTACAATGTGCGCCAATCTGCTCGATCAGGTCGGCATCACCCAAACCATTTATTTTGATCCAATGGGTATGGTTATCGCATTTGCTCAGCTGTTTCAATGCTGTTTTTATATCCTTGCCCTCGCAGGTTACCAGCTCATCTTTGTTATACGAGTAAACGGATATAATGGGCTTCAGGGCATCATCGGGGATATTGATAGTCCCCGGTCTGTCGCCTACATTACCTGCATGTTTATGTTTTTTAAGGCGTAAACGTTTTAAGCTTCCGTTCATCTACAAATAGTTTATTGTTTGCGGCCCCTGGTTAAACAGCAAGTCAATGATGCTTAGGTTTTTCATAAAACCACGGCGGTCTTCAAACACCTGGAAATAGGGTTTCTGCTGTATTTCGCTTTCCTTTTTTGGATGGATAGAAAACCGAAAATCATGCTGGTTAGGATATTCGGCCTGGTATTCATCCGTAAAGTTTAATTCCGTTTTTATTTTGGTGAGCTTAAGCAGCAGGTTCAAAAGCTCCTGGTTATAATCAAATAAGTAGGTAATTTGTTTTTCATAAAACGGTGCAAAATCATCTTCATAAAACTCAAAATAGGCTGAACGGCGATAACAAGCCTGTAGGCTTTGCCAGTGCAGGCGCTGCCACATAAAATCGTAGCTGATTTTTACGTCTTTAACTTTAGTGTGATTTTTTGAACCTTTAATTACCGGCACTACCAATGCCAGCACACCATCGGGCGAATAGATATTAGCCCGGTTGCGATAAGTTTGTTTAGGAAAATGCTCTTCTCTTTCTATCAGTATATCAGGCTTGTACGTATTTAGTTGTACAAAATAATCTACCGGCGGAAGATAAAACATAGGTAATACAGCGCCTTTTTCAATCATATATTTTATGTTTGTGCTCAAAATCGGCTAAAATAATGATAAAAAAGGGCTTTACTAAGTTTGGTATATTAATTTTATACCTCATATCGTTGCTCCCCTTTTGGTTTTTATACATTTTATCCGATATCTCGTTCGTAATTATTTACCACATTGTTCATTATCGCCGCGATGTGGTACAGCAAAACCTGCGCAACGCCTTTCCCGAAAAAACAGATCAGGAGCGCCATGATATCGAACGCAAATACTATCGCTACCTGTCCGACCTGATGGTGGAAACCATTAAAATGATCACCGTATCAGAAAAACAGATTCAGAAAAGGGTAGTAGCTACCAACTCCGAGCTCGTTTTTGAATACTTTGCTAAAGGTAAGAGTATTATCGCAGTTGCGGGTCATTATTGTAACTGGGAAATGGCTGCCCTGAATTTTAATTTTGTTACCGATAAAAGGTTCATGATAGTTTATAAAAACTTGTCAAATAAAACATTCGACGAATTTTTTATTAAAATACGGTCGCGATTTGGCGGGCAACCGGTAGCCATGAAGCAAACACTGCGCAAAATGGTCGAATATCGTAAGGAGCTTACCGTAAGTGTATTGGTAGGCGACCAAACACCGGTAATGCATGAGGTAAACTATTTTACTGATTTTTTAAACCAGCCCACAGCCGTATTTTTGGGGATTGAAAAAATTGCCAAAACAATTGACGCTGCTGTTGTTTTTTACGACATGAAACGGGTAAAGCGTGGATATTATGAATACACCCTGATACCGCTTACCGAAACACCAAAAGAAACTGCCGAACACGAAATAACAGATATGCACGTGAAGTACCTTGAGGGGATGATCAGAAGAGAACCGCAATATTGGTTATGGTCGCACCGGAGATGGAAGTTTAAGCCGGAGGATTTACATAGATGACCCATACACCTAAAGTTGCTGTAGTTATTTTAAACTGGAACGGCGTAAAGTACCTTAAACAATTTCTTCCTTCGGTATTATCATCTACATATCCCAACCTGGAGATTGTGATGGGCGATAATGCCTCGTCAGATGACTCTGTGGCATTTATGCGCGAGAGCTATCCATCGGTAAGGATCATTCAAAATGATAAAAACTACGGCTTTACAGGCGGCTATAACCGGGTACTGGCCCAGGTTGATGCCGACTATTATATCCTCCTTAACTCAGATGTAGAAGTTACCCCCGGATGGATTGAGCCTGTGATTGAACTGATGGAAAGCGACAGTTTAATTGCTGCTGCTGCACCCAAGATCAGGTCGTACGCGCAAAAAGATTATTTCGAACACGCTGGTGCTGCCGGTGGCTTCATTGATAAGCATGGTTATCCATTTTGTCGCGGCAGGATCTTTTACGAACTGGAAAAGGATAATGGGCAATACGAGCAATCGGGTGAGGTATTCTGGGCGTCAGGAGCATCGCTCTTCATTAAAAAAAGTATCTGGGATGAAGCAGGCGGCTTTGACGAAAGTTTTTTTGCCCACATGGAAGAGATCGACCTTTGCTGGCGCTTAAAAAACATGGGGTATAAAGTGATGTATTGCGCGCAATCAACCATTTTCCATGTTGGTGGAGGTACGTTAAATGCTGAAAATCCTTTTAAAACTTATCTCAACTTCAGGAACAACCTGCTGCTGATAAAAAAGAACCTTCCTTTTGGAAGGGCTTTTTGGGTGATCTGTATCCGTTTTATGATGGATCTGCTTGCCCTGCTCAGGTTTTTAATGGAAGGCAAGCGCAAAGATGCCTGGGCGGTAAGCCGGGCGCATCAAAGCTTTGTGCTGAGCCTGTTTAAGAAAAGCCCGAAAGTCTGGAAGTCCGAAAGTCTGGAAGTCATGAAACAAAATACCACTGGCATATACAGGGGCAGTATAGTTTGGGATTTCTTTGTGAAAAAGAAGATCCATTTTACTGATCTTGATCCTTCGGAGTTTTAGTATCGTCTGTATCCTGTTCCGTTTCTTCGGCTTCGTTTAGGCCTGGCGCTTCTATTTTAATAGGAGGCAAGCCTTTAGGCCATATTACCCGTACATCCTGCTGGCGGAACGGTATGTCGATACCTTCTTTAGCGAAAGCATCATAAATATCGGCCAATACACGGCTTTTCAATGAGAGCCATGTTGAAATATCCGCAGCCCAAAAGAACAGCCTGAAATCAACCGAACTTTCGCTCAGGCTGTGCAGGAATACGGATGGAGCGGGTTGTGGCATGATATCATCATGATTGTTCAGCATGTTTAATAGTAATGCTTTAACCTGCTCAATATTAGAGCCATACGCTACCCCAATAATCAGTTCAACGCGGCGGTTGTTATTGCTTAGCGTCCAGTTGATTACGTGGTGCGAAATCAGGTCGCCGTTAGGAATGATCACTTCGGCACCATCAGCGGTGGCTATTTTACTGGCACGGATCCCGATATCCATAATAGTACCCGAACGACTATCAACTTCGATGATATCGCCAACCTGGATAGGTTTTTCAAATGCAAGTATCAAGCCCGATACCAGGTTGTTTACAATATTCTGTAAACCGAAACCGATACCTATACCAAAGGCACTGATAATGATGGTAATTTTATCAATAGGCACGCCCGAAGCAGCAACCGCTAAAAAGAATCCTAATGCTATTACCCCGATGCGGATCAGCAGGGTAGAAGTGCGGTTCTTTTTCTTGGCTACGTCAATATCATTGGCATGTTTGGCAGCAATATCGTAAAGGTAACTGATGATCTTTGACGCGATAGACGAAAGCCAGATCACCGCCACAAAAATGATCACACTTTGAAACGTGAATTGGGTAGTGGTACCGCCTATGCTGCGGTTCTTGGTCAGGAAATCGCCCAAGAAATCAAATACCATATCTTCAATATTCAGGTTTTGGGTAAGCATCACCAGCCACAGCAAGACTGCCAGGATACTCAATACACTTCTGAATTTATTTTGAAGCAGTTTGTAGTCAATGAAAGAAGTAAGGTTATTGCTCTTTTTACCGGCTTCCAGTTGCAGAAACAAGGCTTCCATAATGATATGCACAATGTAATACAAAGCGAGAGAAAGCCAGAGATTATACACCACACTAACACCAATGATCTTAGCCAAACTCACCCTGCCAAAAACATTGCATAAAAAAGAAGCTCCCTGAAAAAAGATGAAAACCTTAAGTATAAAGCCTGTATACGGTAAGTAATCATCCTTAGCTTTACGCACTTTTGATAAAAACCTGAAGCTTATTACCGATGCAGCCAGACTTAAAATCAGGATTGCTACCCTGTCGATATTGGTTACTTGGATATAAAGGTTGCTCAGGCTATAAACAATGGTAATGCCAAACAACTGTAGCACGTAACGGAACATAATAGCCGGGCAAGCCTTTTTTACCAGGTAAAGCAAGGCTATCATCAGCACCAGTAAAAACATTTCCAAAACTACTACCGGTGGATGATCATAAAAGTTAGGCAGCAGCGTAAACGTTAAAATTAGTGATGATGCAAACGGGTGGTTTACAACATAATTAGCCTGGTTAAATACGCTTTCGGGCGTATCATTATCCCGTAAGATCCTTCGGCGACTGGCACGTACCCAGGCAAAAAACGCGAATAACACCACTAAGCCACCAAGATGGATGAGGATATCCCGGCCAATAAAAAAGCTGAAAAGCTTGGCGTTCATATCGGCGGTGGCTTTTGTAGCCGGGCCAAAATCATTGCCTTCGTCGGCATTCATGTTCCAGATGTTGCTATACTCCTGCGACATCGCCCGGATACTGAAATCCCTGATCTTGGTATCGATCTGGTCTTTAAGGTCAAGTATAGTAATATAAACAGCCGAAGTTCGGTTTTGCAGAAGCCCTACCTTTACCATCACTTTTTTGTTGGTGGTGTCAAGCCGGTGATATTTGCTATCGATAGCTATTTTCTGGATGAGATAAGTAGTAGCCAGCGAGCTATCGGCAGGCAGGATCTTTAAAACACTATCACGTGAAATTGCATCAAGATCATTTTGATTTTGAACAAGTTTACTATTGATATCGGCAAGTTGCTCCTGCCACAGATCAAGCTGATCATCACTGCGCGTGAGCACATCCCTGATGGTATACAAATACCTTAGCGTACTTGATTTATCATTATCGATAAGCGATTTGATGAGGGTAACCCGCTTTTCAAACGACGGCAGCTTGGTACTGATATCGACAGTATCTAATTTTTTTGAAAGATTGCTTTTGATCTGGTTAAATGCAGATGTATAATATTCAACCTTTTGCAGCAGGTTATTTACCGATGTGTCCGAGCGTTTAAGCGCCCGCATCATCGAATCGCGCGAAAGGATGGAGGCACGCAGTGAATCCCTTACCGAGTGAGTTTTTTTCTTTTTGGTTTGGGCAAATGTATTAACACTGGAAAACAGCGTAACAAAAAGTAAACTTAGTGCGGC
>NZ_DASVOB010000150.1:0-4505 GCF_036383575.1 Mucilaginibacter sp. | reverse complement strand
GCCGAGATCCTTGCCTTGAACGGTCAGCAGCTAATTGATCAGTACAAGGCCGAAGCCCGGTTTTTGCGCGCTTATTTCTATTTTCTGCTGATGCGCCAGTATGGCCCGGTGGTTTTGGTTGGCGAAAAAGAGATCGCCGCAGATGCTACCGCCCAGGACATGCAACTGCCACGCAGCTCATATGATGATTGCGTTAACTATGTAAGCAGCGAGTTGGATAAAGCAGCGGCTGTATTGCCGCAGGTTGCTTCCAACAATGGCCAGGCCAGCGATGTGCAGGCGGGCCGTGCAACTATTGGGATGGCTTTAGCTGTAAAGGCAAGGCTACTGCTTTACGCGGCCAGCCCTTTGTATAACGGCAATACTGATTATGCCTCTTTTAAAGGGCCGGACGGAAAACAGCTGATGAACCAGGTATACGATGTACAGAAATGGAAGAAAGCCGCTGATGCTGCCAAAGCGGTTATCGATTTAGGGCTGTACCAATTATATAAAGACGGTAGCGGTGACCCGGTAAAATCATACCAGGGCATATTTTTACAGCAATGGAACTCCGAACAGATCTTTAACCGCAAATCAAACAGCCTGCCTACCTGGGATACTCACTGTATGCCGCGGCAAGCCGGTGGTTGGGATGGCATCGGTGTAACACAGGAACAGGTTGATGCTTACTTTATGAAGGATGGTAAGCCTATCACCGAGTCATCTACCTACTCCGAAACAGGTTATACCAGCGTAAATGGCGTACAGGTTTACAACATGTATATTAATCGCGAACCAAGGTTTTACGCCTCTGTTACCTATAACAACGCTGTTTTCCAAGGAGGTAATATGCAGTCGGCCGCACCTATCAGCTTTTTTGTGAGCGGGCCCAACGGCAAAAATGGCCATCCCACCGATTTTACCAAAACCGGGTACCTGGTACGTAAAAACGTAGGCACGCAAACTAATGCAGGTTCGGGCGGTAATGGTGCGCAGCAGGCACGTCCGCTGGCGTTGTTCAGGCTGGGCGAGGTTTATCTCAATTATGCTGAAGCACTGAACGAATACAGCCCCGGCAACCCTGATATCGTAAAATATCTCAATCTGATCAGGGAGCGGGCCGGCATACCGCAATATGGTAGTGCCGATTTACCAGTCCCCCCAAGCCAGACTGATATGCGTACCCGCATCAGGCAGGAGCGCAGGGTTGAGCTGGCGTTTGAATCCATCAGATGGTTTGATATCCGCCGCTGGAAAATCGCTGCCCAGGTTATGGGCGATGTACACGGTATGAACATGAACAAAGACGGCGATGACTTCTATAAAAGAACGGTTGTAAGCAGTCACCTGTTCAGATCGCCGGCATCCTATTGGTTCCCGATTAGCCAGTACGATATGGACCGCTCAAAGCTGGTTGTTCAAAATCCCGGATGGTAAGCAATTCATTAATTTTTCAGTAAAGAAGTATGAAAACTCAACATATTTTAAAGTTCATGGGTTTGATGGCCCTTGTTCAAAGTATTGTTTTATCGGGCTGTAAAGACAATGTGGTATTACCGTACCAACCGATAGACAGCTATACCCAGATCTACATGCCCGAAGCCGTGAATGGCCCCGTAGTTAAAACCCTCAAAATAACTGATAGCGTACAAACTTTGATCTATGGTGCTAACTATGGAGGCCAGGATTATCCGGGCAGTGACATCTCAGTTAACTTCACCGTTAACAAAGCTTTGGCCGATAGTTTTAATGTTGCCAATAAAACCAATTACCCGGTTATGCCCGATGGCAGTTATACCCTATCTGCAAACACAGCGATCATACCAAAGGGGAAGGTAAGCACAACACCCTTAACCATCAGCGTAAAAACCAATGGAGCCGGGGCAATGGATGCCTTAAAAACATATATTTTACCTGTTGGAATTAGCGGTAATCCTGTAAAGGTTAGAGAAGCTTTGCGTACAACCTTTTATATACTCAAAGCCCAGCCCGACTTTAACGACTATCCTAATTATGACCGTACTAACTGGGCTATAATCGGTTTTTCATCGCAGGAAGCCAATGGCGAAGGCCCTAATAACGGACGTGCTGTATTTGCGCTGGATGGTAACACTTCAACCTTTTGGCATACCCAGTGGTCGGGAGCTTCGCCGGGGCCGCCGCATTATATCATTATTGATATGAAAGAGGCTAAAACCGTGCATGGTGTATCATTTGTGGGTAGACAGGCCGATGGTGGTGGTAAGCCCAATGAGGTTAACATACAGGTAAGCCTTGATAATACCACATGGACAGATGCCGGCACATTTAACCTATTGAACAACAAAGACCTCCAAAAGCAGTTTTTACCCAATGGATTTAAAAGTGCCCGCTATCTTAAAGTGATCATCAACTCGGCTTATAATGGTTCCTACACGCAGGTGGCCGAGTTTAACGCCTTTTAAAAACAATAATTCAACAGGCGGCCACCTAACCGCCTGTTGATAAATACCCTACACTACACGGAAAACATATTTTTTGCCGGGATTTCCACGGCCAGGGAATACTCTGGCCGTACCGGCCGCTTCCATTGTCATTGCACACATCAATTTATCAATCTATAAACAAAAACAACAAACCATGAAGAAGAACAATTTAAAAAGCAACAAATCCATGCGGCTTTTATTGCCGCTTGCAACGGGAATTGCACTAATGCTGCCCGCATGCAAAAAAAATGATTCTGTAAAAGTTAACACCGGGCAGGAAGCAAAAAGCGGGAAGCTGAGCACCCATAATGTGGTTAACGCAGGCAACGCAGATCTGGCTTTTAACGCCTACAACAATGCCTTCTTAGTAAATTCGGGAGGACAAACGTATTACAAAAAATCCATCAGCGACGGCACTGCCGACGGTACCTGGGTAGCTTCGCTGGATATCCTTGTTGCCGAAGACGCTTACGAGCGAACAGGCAGCGCGGCACACAAAACGCTGGTAAACAACCTGTGCGCTACCTGGCTCCAAAACACCCCTGTTCCCTGGACATGGGACGGCTGGAACGATGACATCGGCTGGTTTTCGCTGGCGCTGATCCGTGGTTATCAGATGACCGGTACCACTAATTATTTAACACAGGCCAAATACGGCTTTGATATGGCTTTTGCCCGTGGCTGGGACACACAATACAACGGCGGCGGTATCTGGGAGCAACAACCCGACAAAACCCCGGCCGGCGAACCTATCAACAAACAAGCGTTATCCAACAACAGCCTCGGCAAAGTGGCCTGCTACATTTACCAAAGTACACACGATCAAAACTATCTGAATAAAGCCATCCAGATCTATGACTGGGTTTGGAACCATATTTATAATTCAAATACAGGGCAGGTTTACGCGGGGATTGATCGTAATAATGTAGTTGATACAGGCTCAGCTGTATACAACCAGGGTACTTTTGTCGATTATGCCAACTTACTTTACCAGATAACCGGCAATATAAATTACTATAACGATGCCAAACGATCTATAGATTATGTAAAAAACAACATGACAACCAATGGCATCATCACTAATAATGCAGGCTATTTAAATACCTGGGGTGATGAATTTGCGCGCGGCCTGGGCCATTTTGTGAGGGATAACCGCATGTGGAGCACCTATTATTCATGGATGGCACAAAACGCCACCGCCATTTGGAATAATCGCCGTACCGACTATAACATTACCTGGAACGGCTGGGATCAGGCAACCCCTACCGATAATACTTTAACCACCAGCAAATTTGCAAGCGCGGTGGCATGGCTGCAATATACCCCCGGCGCACAACCCGACGAAATTGCAGGTATGCATTATATTGTAAGCAATCAAAACGGTGTAGCAGTTGATAACAACAATACGGCTACCAACGGCGCTGGCGTAGTTCAGTGGGGATTAAACCACGGGCAAACCCAAAAATGGAATTTCACCCAAAATGAAGATAGCTCATGGAATATTGTAAGCCAGGGAAGCTGGCTGGCCTTGGATGTTCCGGGAGGTGCTACAACCAATGGCCTGCAACTGGATCAGTGGACGCCCACTCGTGCCAATAACCAGCGCTGGTGGGTTGACAAACAATCCGATGGTACGTACAAGATCTGGAGCCAGGCTACGAGCGGAGCACTGGATAATTCAAGTTCGTCGGTAAATGGTTACAAACTGGTGCAATGGGGCTGGAATGGCGGCAGCCAGCAACGCTGGTTATTGCAATAGGCCAGTTCAATTTTATAAAAAGGCGCGTATGTAAAATCTGTACGCGCCTTTTTTGGGACCATCGTTATAAAACGACGTGGAGCCGATCTCCACTTTTGATAAAATAAGTATGTTGTTTAGTTCCCAGAATCACTTTCACTTCAATTTTCCCAGCCACTTTTCTGGAGACCCTGAGATCAAAAACTGTCCCGAATGCCTGAATCTTATTCAAGGCCATATCATTCCAATTGTTAGGGAGTCTGGGCGTGCAATCAAAGCTATTAAAACCTGTAGGCCTTATGCCGAACAAACCCTCTGTA
>NZ_DASVOB010000149.1:0-1503 GCF_036383575.1 Mucilaginibacter sp. | reverse complement strand
TATTATCGAAGGAAAATTTCATGAAAAGCCTGACCTGGCTGGATTTTGCCAAAGTTCGTGCTTCCTGGGGCCGCTTAGGCAACCAAAATATCAGCAATTATTATAATGGCAGCGATATCCTTAGCTCAGGACAGAATTATTCGTTCGGCGGAACCCTTTACTCGGGTGTTGCAATTACGGCCATGACCAACAAGAACCTGACCTGGGAAACAGCTCAGCAGCTTGATTTAGGGCTTGATATCTCTTTCCATAATAACATTGAAATTACTGCAGATTATTTTGATAAAAGGACTAAAAACCTCTTGCTGATCCAGCCAATTCCGCTAACGATTGCTCAATCGGCGCCAACAGCTAATGCAGGTGAAGTACAAAACAGGGGCTTTGAGCTTGGGATCTCCTATAAAAAGGTATTTGACAATGGCATTAAATTCAGGACCTCACTGAATGTATCGCACATTGTAAACAAGATACTCGCCATGAATGTGCCTCAGCAGCTTACTTCGCCAAAAGCGATTGTTGTTGGTTCGGCTATAAATTCATTCTATGGTTATCAAATGACGGGGATTTACCAGATCTCTGATTTTACATGGCAAAACAACAGTGATGCATCTATCCCTTATGCAAACCGCACCTATACACTTAAACCGGGTGTAGTTAAAGTAAGCGATTATAACGCACAACCTGGCGACATTAAATATGCCGACCTTAACGGTGATGGTATAGTTGACCAGAATCATGACCGCAAAATTATCGGGAAGCAGTTTCCAAGCGTTACGTATGCTTTTAACTTTAATGTAGCCTGGAAAGGCTTTGACCTGGGCGCATTTTTACAAGGTGTACAAGGTATGCAAGGTTACACCTACTATGAAATCGCTTCGCCTTTTAGCGGCTTTGCAAACCTCGGTACCTGGTGGTTAAACAGGTGGACACCACAAAACCCATCTAATACTTATCCCCGCCTTACATTGGATGGCGTAAGAAACAATATCCACTCTTCTTTCTACGTCGAAAATGCATCCTATCTGAGGATTAAAAATATTGAATTAGGATATACTTTAAGTCCGGCTGCTATTAAGAAAATTGGCTTAAGCTCGCTGAGGATCTATGCGAATGTGCAAAACGCATTCACATTTACCAAATTCAAAGGATTTGACCCGGAACAAACCACGGACCAAACAAGGGCCGAAGCATATCCGCAAGTCCGGGTAATGACCGCAGGTATAAATGTTAATTTCTAAATGATAAAATCATGAAAACTATATATAAAGTCTTAATCGTATTTTCTGTTATTAATCTTGCAAGCTGCAAGAAGGGCCTTCTGGATAAGACGCCGAAAGACCGTTTGTCGCCCTCGACATTTTACCAGAATGAAACCCAGGTAAAAATGGCTTTGGTAGGTATTTACAATGCGATACAACCCAATGCAACGCCAGCACATTTTTTTCAGTTTGAATTTGAGTCGGATAATGCCTATTGTCAGGACGCATGGCAGGGCTCAAAAGA
>NZ_DASVOB010000148.1:0-10540 GCF_036383575.1 Mucilaginibacter sp. | reverse complement strand
CATCCGCCTGCTGCTTGAGATTATTGAAGACATCAAACAGGTATGGCCCGAAGAAAACCTGCTGTTCGTGCGTATTTCAGCAACAGAATGGGTAGAAGGTGGCTGGACTGCCGATGATTCGGTAGCATTGGCTAAAATTTTAAAAGATAAAGGTGTTGACCTTATTGATTGCTCAACAGGCGGCAACATTCCAAATGTTAAAATTCCATTAATACCAGGTTATCAAGTTGAATTTGCTGAGAAAGTTAAAAAAGAAAGCGGTATACTTACAGGTACGGTAGGCTTGATCACCAAAGCCGACCAGGCTAACGAAATTATAAAAAATGAACGCGCCGATCTGGTATTTTTCGCGAGGGAAATGCTCCGCGACCCTCATTTTGCCCTACGTGCAGCACACGAGCTTGGCGAGGAGATAAAATGGCCGGTACAGTACGAGCGCGCTAAATGGCACTAATTGATTCACGGGTAATAGTTCATGGTTCATAGTAAAACATGAAACTATTGCCTCACAAATTAAGCCATGAACTATGAACCATAAACTATGAACTAAATACACAAAAACAACACACTATGAAACGTACAGCAAACGCCCATTGGAATGGTACATTACAGGCTGGTCAGGGAGAGATCACTACCCAGAGCACTGTATTAAACAAAACCCAGTATTCATTTAAAACCCGCTTTGCCGATGGCATTGGCACCAACCCGGAAGAATTATTAGCTGCTGCTCACGCAGGCTGTTTTACTATGGCTGTTGGCGCTGCTTTAACCCAGGCAGGCTTCACTCCTAACGATTTAACCACCGATGCAATTCTTGACTTGGATATGCAGGCATTGGAAGTTACAGGCATCCACCTGGAGCTTAAAGGTTCAGCAATTGATGGTGTATCTGAAGAGCAGTTTAAACAAATTGCTGAAGGTGCAAAAGCTAATTGCATCATTTCAAAAGCACTGAGCGTGCCAATTACTTTAACCGTTACTTACGCTTAATTACATTTAATAGAAATGAAAAAAGGGATTGTGCGATGCGCAATCCCTTTTTTGTTTTATTCCTGATACAACAAAGCCGCCGGGAGCGAAACCGGCGGCTTTTCAGCACATTATTAAATTAGGGGTTAAATAAGCGATATTTATAGTATGAATACAAGTAGCATGGTGATATGTACCAGAACACTGAATGCAAACAATCCAAGTACGCTACGGATACCTAAACCACCCATGCCAGCTATGATGTTGCTAAAGAATAACACCAGTGTAACAGCCAGTATAGCTATAGGAGCATTATAGTAATAAAGCAGAAAAGCAGGTATAGGTAAAAAAAGAACACCTTGTGAAACAAGAGAAAACATGAACCAAATGGTTTTGTTAGGGGTCTGGCTATCGGCAAAAGCCACTAATTTATTCCAGGTATTATTGCCGGTTTTAGTATTGGCAGTATTAATAGTATTGGTATTTGCAGCGGTCCATTCAGGAGCATTTATTTTTAAAGTTGCCATGATTGTTATCTTTTAATGATACAAAGATGGCCGGTACGCCTCACCTGCACCATGATCATAGCGCGTAAAAAAAGTGATCGTGGTCACATCTCAAAACCACGGCGTTGGGAAGAAAAAAACATGTCGTTGCGAGGTACGAAGCAATCGCACGTAAGCATAACCACTCTGTATAGCATGCGATTGCTTCGTACCTCGCAATGACATAGATTTTGTTTATTTGGAAAACAAAAAGCTACTTCCCGGCAGCCTGCACAAACGCCAGGATCTTTTTAGTTTCATTTGGATAGATGGCAATGCGATGTGTACGCACCAAATATGGCGATGACTTTTTATTCGCGGTATCATTTACAGCTATGGTATTTGACGGTTTAAGCGGCATGTGGCAGTCGATACAGTTATTTTGCATGACTGCGCTTAGCTTAGGCGCTACTTTGCAGAGGTTATGATTGGCTTCGGTATGGCAACTCATACACTTTTTAGAATATAGGGCGAGGTTACCGCCGTTATTTACGTGGGTGTTATGGCATGTACTGCAATCCATATTGCTCATCATATAACATTTGCTGGCAGTAAGCAATCCATTCTGGTTTCCATGCACATCAAGCGAGGCTGCATTGGTTTGTATGTTTAAATAATCGGGCTCTTTGAACCGGGCCAGAGTATCCCCCATTTTAAATTTAAAGGTTGATACCTGGAAAGCCTGATGACTACTTGAATGACAAACCCCACAGGCATCCATTTTTTGAGCGCGGCTGAGCGACGCAAATCGGGTGATATATTTTGCCTGCTTTTCCTCCGGATAAGCTTCGTGATAGTTTACATGGTTTGCAGCAGGGCCATGGCAACGTTCGCAATCAATACCATAAATGATGGATGATGGCTCAAACTCCATCTTACGATTTTGCATATCTACATTTTGCTGCGATGCCTTCCTGATGAACGATGCATGGCACTCAAAGCATCTCTGCAAAATTGGCCTGTTAAAATCCGGTTTCCCACCATCATAACCCGGACTGTTTGCCCAGCCATGTATAGCGCTGAAATAGGATACCGGCAATTCGAACAATTGCTTGTCCTGCCAGTACATATAGGTTTGGGCTTTGTTTATGCCAAAGGTGATATCCATTTTACGAGCGATATTTTCTTTGCCCCTGGTATAACTCACCTGGTAAAGCTCGCCGTTGCGCTTCTCCATTTTTATAACTGCACCGTCGGCATATTGTACAGTATTATCATGAGGATTAAAACTACCGTGTACAATTTCGGGAGATGTTGGCCTTGATGAAAGATAATGCGCTGTATGCAGGTAACTTTCATAAACATCCTTATGGCATTTTCCACAACTTGCCGACCCAGCAAAGATCTCATCCCTCGGATCCTGCGGCTTATCACTAAAGCACTGTACCAGTAAAAAGCTCAGGGGTATCAATAAAAGTAAAACCAAAAAGAATGTCCTGCGCTTAAGCATAATATTATCGCTAAAATCAAAGAGGTCAATGCAATGCCCCTCTATATAAAGATAAAAAGGCTGCCATGTAACATGACAGCCTTTTTATTAGTTAGTTATACGGGTTAAATTAATAACCAGGATTTTGTTTAAGCTTGGTACCGTTAAGCGTTTCATTTAACGGAATAGGCAATATCTCGTTCACACCTGCTTTAAAGTTTTTAAACGCAAGTACGGTTGGCGCCTGGCCCCAGCGTACAAGGTCAAACCAGCGGTGGCCTTCAGTAGCCAGCTCAAGTCTTCTTTCATCATAGATGTTTTGAAGCGTAGCAGGTTTTGAAGCCAAACCAACCCGGGTACGTACCGCATCAAGCAAAGTTTGTGCACGGCTTTGATCGCCGCCACCGTTCAACTCAGCTTCAGCTTCCATCAGGTAAGTATCAGCCAAACGGATCTCAATATAATCATTAGGCCAGTTCAGATCGGTAGTACCTGTTGTTACTTTATTAGCCAACACAGGGGCATACTTCTGGATAAAGTAACCGGTATTTTGATAGCTTGGCGAATAACTTGTTTTAGTAGCTTTTGTTAAGCTATCAATATTAACAACAGTATAGCCATAACGCGGATCGCCTTTTAAAGCGGTAGCCAATTGAGTTGTAACCGGGTTAAAACCATACCCGCCACCGTAATATATCGGACCGGTATAGCTACGCGGACCAATCATCTGGGTATAGATGTTTGATTTAAACTGATCCCAGTTGCTCCAGGTATAGCTTTGTGTACCAGAGTGCACCAATTCAAAAATAGATTCGCTGTTGAACTTGTTTGTTGGGCTAAAAATAGCACCATAATTGGTTAATAACTTATAACCGTAGTTAGTGTTCACATCCTTTAACATAGTTGCTGCATCGGCCCATTTTTTCTCGTACAGATAAACTTTACCCAATAAAGCTTTAGCTGCGCCTTGCGTTACACGACCACCGTCTGTTGTAGGTACAGTAGCAGGTAAACCCGGAATAGCTGCTTTCAAATCATTTTCAATTTGAGTGTAAACCGCTTCAGGGGTAGCCTGTACCTGGTCGTACACATTAGTTAAATTCAATGAATTAAGTATCAACGGCACATTTTTAAATAACCTTACCAGGTCAAAATAATAGTGTGCGCGTAAAAACTGCCCTTCGGCGGTGTAGCGTTTTAGCAAATCGGCGCTTAGGCCCGGTACCTGTGGCAGCTTTTCAAGCAATACATCGGTACGGTTAACACCCTGAAAGTTGATTGCCCAAAATTGGTTTTGCGGCCCTTGCGCAGGTGTAAGCGTATAATTGTTGATCACCTGCCATGGGGTAACGTCTGATGCACTGCCACCACCTGCATAGCACTCGTCAGAAGCTGAGTTCAACGCGCCAAGCGGATCTGAATAAGTATTATCAATACCACCAGTTTCGGTAACCAATGGATCATAAGCAGCTATTACTGCTGCAAAAGCCTCATCGGGGTTTGCGTAATAGTTTGACTCTAAGAATTGCCCTTTAGGCTGCAGCTCAAGGAATGATTTTTTGCATGATACCATGGCACCCATTCCCATCAAAGCCAAGCCAGTATATATAATATGTTTTGATTTCATGATAATTGTAATTTGTTATTATAAAGTGATATCCAAACCGGCCATAAATGTGCGGGCCTGAGGATAAAGCCCCATATCAATACCGCCGCTTATTTCCGGGTCGAAGCCTTTGTAACCTGTAACAGTTACCAGGTTATTGCTGCTCAGGAATACCCTTACCCTTTTAATATCAGCCGATTTTAACCATGATGCAGGTAAATTATAACCTAACTGCAAGGTTTTGATACGGAAATAGGCACCGCTTTGCAGATAGAAATTTGATGGATTTTTAAAGTTGTTATTCGGATCGGCATCACTTAAACGCGGATAGTTACTGCCACTGTTAGTTGCTGTCCAGGCATCAAGGGCTGCAATAGGATAGTTAGCCGAAGGTATATCTAACCTGCGGTAAGCCTGGTAAATTTTATTGCCCCAAACACCTTGACCAAATAATTTGATATCAAAGTTTTTGTAATTAGCGTTAAAATTAATACCATAAGTAAAGGTAGGCAGCGGATTGCCCAGGAACTGGCGATCTGATTGAGTAATTTTTCCATCACCATCAGTATCTGCCCATTTAAAGTCGCCAGGCTTAGCGTTTGGTTGTATCAGCTGGCCATTTTTGGTGTAAGCATTGATCTCAGCTTGTGAATGGAAAACGCCCAACTCCTTAAAGCCATAAAACTCGCCGATAGGTTGTCCCGGGGTGATACGGCCGATCTCATAAGTAGTGCTTTGTACGGTACCCTGAACAAAGTGATCAATTTGGTTACCTAAGCTTACTACGGTGTTTTTGTTATATGAAATATTACCACCAACACTGTAGTTAAACTCGCCTATTTTATTGCTGTAGTTAAGGCTTAACTCCACACCTTTGTTTTCCATGTCGCCCACGTTATCAGATGGCTGACCTGCAAAACCTGCATATGCAGGCAATTGCACATCCTGCAACATACCTTTTGTAAGTTTTTTGTAAACATCAAAAGTTACGCTCAGATTATTAAACAATGTTGCATCAAAACCAATATCGGTAGTGTGGGTTTCCTCCCATTTTAAATTAGGGTTAGGCGGCTGATTAGGGCTATAGCCTATGCCAACTGCATCGCCAAAAATAGCGTTACGACCGCTGCCGATGGTTGCAGCATACCTGAACGGACCAAGGGCCCTTTCGTTACCTACAGAGCCATATGAGGCACGTAATTTGAAGAAATCAACAAACGTATTTTTAGGGAACCAATCCTCACGGCTTACCACATAACCAACCTGGCCGGCAGGGAATGTACCGTAAAGGTGATTTGCACCAAAACGTGATGAACCATCACGACGGATAATACCCGAGAACAAGTATTTCTGATCGTAATCATAAGTAACCCTGCCAAAGTATGAAGCAAGTGTATGTGGCTGAACATCATCTAATGCCAGTGAGCTTGATGCAATCCTGTTGGCTGCCGGTAATGCATAAAGTATTGATGCGTCGTTCAGTGATGTTGCAGGCTCTCCTAAAAAAGTACCTTGCAAGCCGGAAGCAGTAGTTTTTTGAGCACTTGTACCTACCAGCGCTGTCAGGTTATTTTTTCCAAATGAACGGCTGTAGGTTACGGTATTATCCCAGTTCCATGACAAGTTCCTGTTGTAGGCCTGGGTTTGATTTGTGGTAGTATTTGAAGTACTTGAGTTAAGATAGTACAATGGTGTAAAACCGTCAGAACCATAATAAGCTTGTTTTGCACTGATCTGTGACCTTACCTTTAAACCCCGTATTGGTTCAACTTCAACAAAAGCGCTACCTAATAAATTGGTTGCATCACTATAGTTACCTAAAACAGTTTGCGCGTATGCCAATGGATTAGTGATCTCCTGACCTACATAGCCTGATATGCCATAAGGCAAACCCTGGCCATTCCTGATGATATTTGCTTTTTGATAATCACTTACGTTTGGTTGACCATTAATATCACTAACAGTAACAGGTGTAATAGGATCAAGGTTTAACGATGAGCTTAACGGACCGCCAAATACGCTGTTGGTGTTACCAAACGCCTTGTTTTTGGTGTACGAATAAGTGAAGTTTTCACCAATGGTAAGCCATTTTTTTGGTTTGTATGATGTGTTAACAGTAAAGTTAAACTTCTTATAGCCAGATATTGATGGCATTACCACACCCTGCTGATCAAGATAACCGAATGAGGTATAATAATTTGCCTTATCAGTAGCACCGCTGATATTAAGATTGTGATTCTGGATCAGCGCATTGTTATCAAATATCTGGTCCTGCCAGTTGGTGCCTGTACCATATGATGCCGGATTTGCAAAAATGGCTGCTGCGCCATCGTTTGTTTTCGACTCATTTCTTAAAGTAGCATATTGAGACGCGTTGGTCACTTTAAATTTGCTAACCGGCGACTGTACACCAACGTAACCATTATAGGTAATTTGAGCGTCGCCTTTTTTACCTTTTTTGGTAGTTACGATGATTACACCGTTTGATGAACGTGAACCGTAAATAGCAGCCGAAGCATCTTTCAATACCTCTATTGATTCCACATCATTGGGGTTTACGTTATCCAAACCGCCGTTATCAACCACAATACCGTCAATAACATATAACGGGTCGCTGTTTAACCTTGAAGTAACCCCCCTCACCCTGATCTGTGGTGATGAGCCCGGAGAACCAGAGCTTTGTACAACGCTAACACCGGTAACGCGGCCCCGAAGCGCATCGTCAACACGGGTAACCTGCTGATCCTGCAGATCGCTGGCTTTAACACTGCTGATTGCACCGGTAACTGTAGTACGTTTTTGCGTACCGTAACCAACAACCACAACTTCGTTAATTGCCTTTATATCTTCAGTTAATACAACATTAATAACTGTTTGGCTACCAACAACAATTTCTTGTTTAGCATAACCAATAAACTGCACCACGATAACCGAAGCTGGACCGGCAACCGATAATTTGTAGCCACCGTCAACACCGGTAGTAATGCCATTGGTTGTGCCTTTTTCGGTAACTGTAGCTCCCGGAACAGGTTGGCCAGTATTATCGGTAACCTTACCTGTAATAGTAACATTAGCTGCTGTCTCCTCAGTAATTACAACGCCCGGATCGGCAGCATTAACTGTTGGAGTGGTAGCGGCCTTTTTTTCAAGCACTACCCTATCGTTCATTACATCGTAGTTGATACCATTGTCTTTAAACACCTGGTCAAGTACGGTTTTTAATGTTTGGTTATTGATGTTTAATGAAAAGTGCTTATCAGCATCCAGTGAGCTGGCGCTGTAAATAAACTTTACGTTGTTATTTTTTTGAAGGTACTGTAAAGCCTCAAGCATAGTTGTATTGCTGAGTGTAACATTTACCTTTTTGTTAAGTATCCCCTGAGCTTTAATCGGGCTTGAATAAGCTATGCTGCTTACCATTATTGCTATCAGGATCTGGCTAAAAGTGATCTTCATGATTTTACCCCATGGGATGGGCCTTCGTAAACGAAAATTCATATATTTGTTATGTTTCTTTGTTAAAAATGAGACAATTAATAGCCCGCACACCTCCCAGAGGTGTTCTTAGCGGAACGGGCTTTTTGATCCTTAAAACTTAGAGGTGCTCGCAACACTTCTAAGTTTTTTTATGCAGATCATTTTCTGAGGTTTGCTTTACTTTTTTCTTTCTTAGGTTTGTAGTTTTTTGTACATCTTATAATTTTTGAGTGTTTAATAGGATTGGTTATTTAAGTTCAATATGGTTATTCACAATAGCGTAGTCAACGTTGAGCGATTTCTTCAGCGCGTTAAGCACATCAGGTAAGTTAAACCCATCAAAATCGGCATTCAGGATATAGTGGTTCAGCTTTTCGCTGCTTACTTTAATATTTACATTATAGCTGGAATCAAGTACCGGGATAATATCCCTAAGCGGTTTATTATCAAAAACAAGGTGCGTACGCTGGTACTGTTTCACGGTTGATCTTACCTCAACCGCCTGCGATGTAAGCGTATGCTTATCATTCAGATAAACCGCCTTTTGATGCGGATAGATCATCACCTCATCTTTAGTAAGCTTTGTTGTAATGGTGCTGTTTTTACCATTAGCCTTAACACTTACCGAAACCTTCCCCGTTAGCACCGATACATCGGCCATATTACTTTGCTCGTTATCACGCACCAGGAAACTGGTACCCCAAACTTTGGTAACAATAGAGCGGCTGCTGATAATAAAAGGGCGCTGAGGATTCTTCGTCACCTCAAAAAAACATTCGCCCGAGATGCTAACCTGTCTCGAACCGGCAGCAAACACATTAGGATAGCTGATCTTTGCAGATGGGTTGAGCCAAACCGCACTACTATCCGGCAGGGTGACTTTATAAATATGGCCGGTGTTATTGCTAACGTTAAACAGGTGTACATCGCTTACCGTTGATGCTGCCAGATGCTGATCTTTTGTTTTTTGAGTATAGATAACAGCCATGACCGACAATGCAAAAACAACAACAGCGGCGGCAGCCGCAGCATACCATTTACGGAACGTTACAACCTTCGGCTGCTCCTGAGGTGTTTGTAGCTGTACAAGATCAAGATTGCTGATAATACTGAAATAGATCCTCTCTTCCAGTTGCTTCTCCTCGGCCGGCGATAGATCGGAAACATGATCGTTTTCATGCTCAAAGCTCAAATACCATTGCTTTACCAAAGCTATCTCGGCTTCGGTGCAATCGCCTTTAATGTATTTTTCAAGCAAATCAATACGTATAGGTTCTTTCATGAAAAGAAAATAATTCCGGTTTATAAATAGGATGACGTATGGGAGATAGTGTACCCCCTACACACATGTGAAATTTTTTAAAAAAATTTATGCAGGTACATGGCCACTGTGATCAGCAGGTGATGGCTCAGGCTTAAACGCAGCCGTTTAATTGCCTTAGTGATCTGGTTTTCAACCGTTTTTTCCGAGATCCCCAGCAGTTGGGCTATCTCTTTGTTAGATTTGTATTCCTTGCGGCTCAATTCAAAAACCGACCGGCATTTATCAGGAAGGTGGCTTATTTCGGTTTCGAGCGTATGGGTAAGATCGCGCAACATGATCGCGTCTTCAGTACCGGTATCGGTCTCGGTAGTTAACAATTTAAGCGCTTCGGTGTGTTTTGCGCGGATGGTTTGCTTGCGGTACTGGTCAACCACCTGGTTTAAAACGGCCAGGTGCAGATAACCGCCAATGGTAGTATTAATTTGCAGTGCATGACGTTTATGCCAAAGATTTGAAAATATCTCCTGAACAACTTCCTCGCACAGCTCCTTGTTTTTTAACCGCCTGTAAGCATCGCTGTACAGCTTTTTCCAATACCGCTGATAGATCTCCCTAAACGCACTAAGTTTATCCTGCTGTAGCAACCCCATCAAATCATCCTCAGTCAGCTTGGTAAAATCGGTCATTGGTTAAATAACGTGGCAATTAATGTTAAATGATCGGCAAAACTGAAAATAATTAAGGCAACTAACAAGCCATCAATTGTAATACTTTTAACATAAACCTTTATTATGTTGCTTTGACACAATGAGATAATCAAGCCATAATGTTGATTTTACACTATGTAGAGAGGGATTTTATCCTGGGCCCTTTCAATTTCGAGCAAATTTATATTGACTATAAATTGACACAAAATAAGATTTTTTGCCGCTGTATGGGATAAAATATCGTTATGAAGAAGAGGGAGGTATGGTTTATTATAATATATGTTGTAGAGGAGGTTTCAATCTCAATATGATATTTAAAACTAACAAGCTGTTTAAAAACGATTAAAAATAGCGTCATTGCGAGGAGGAACGACGAAGCAATCCCCTACTTACAGAGCCGCCCTGTATAGTTTGGGATTGCTTCGTACCTTATAATGACGTGCATGTAAATCATTCATAATCAAGCTGCATTTTGGAGAGTAAGACCGAGTTTTTGAGCTTCTTTTTGCAGACGAGCAAGCTTTCTTGCCTTTTGTACTTCTG
>NZ_DASVOB010000147.1:0-26709 GCF_036383575.1 Mucilaginibacter sp. | reverse complement strand
AGTTATGGAGATCACCCTGTTACGCGGATCGCGCCCCGGCTGGCCGAAGCTGTACAGCTGCTCCAGGTAAGTGATGTTTACGCCGGTTTCCTCGCGTAACTCGCGCTGAATGGCTTCTTCTAACGATTCATGATCAGCCACCAAACCACCCGGCAATGCCCAGCTATTTTTAAAAGGCTCGATATTGCGTTTGATGAGCAGTACGGACAACCCCTCCTTCGAGGTATATCCAAATACTACCGCATCAACGGCAACCTTTATATTTTGGGTGACTGGCATAATACAAAGGTATGGATTAACATTCCCCAGCCCAAATACTTGTTTTTAAAACCAACGTGTTATATTAGCTTATTGGTAGGGCAAAATATAGCGCTGCCAGTACCTTTTACCTTAACCAGATCAATGCGTTTAAAACAAAAGTTACCTGTTAGCTACCTGCTTTTCACTTTTAACGGACGGATATCACGCGGTGTTTACTGGACCGCTGCCATATTTTACTGGTGCACGTTTTATATATTATATAATGCCCTGCTGTTTGGCATTGGTGCGGGGGCAACCTTTGTGCTTTATCCGCTTTTATTTTGGATCATCATAGCAACCTCAACCAAGCGCCTGCATGACAGGGGGCGCTCAGGATATTGGCTGCTGGCTGTTCTTGTGCCGGTTTTTGGTCCGCTGTGGCTTATTTATTTGCTCGGCTTCAGAAAGGGGAGCCCTGAAGGTAATTATTATGGCACGGTGCCGGGCGTAGCTGCCGACTATCTTAAAAACGATAACGGCCGGGAAATTCCACACTTAAAAACTGAAGAGCGCATTATTGATGATGTTACGCGCCTTAATCCCGTATTGGTTTCAAAAATATTACGGCCCAAATCAGTTGAGGAGTTGTGCCAGATGGTAAAGGAAACCAAGGGGACTATATCCATAGGGGGAGGCCGCTTTAGTATGGGCGGGCAAACCGCGAGCGCGCAAAGTGTACATATTGATATGCGCGGCATGAACCGGGTGCTTGATTATTCAGCAAAACAAAAGCTGATAACAGTTGAAGCAGGCATGCGCTGGTGCGATATTCAGCAGCATATCGATGCCGACGATCTGAGTGTTAAGATCATGCAAACCTATGCCAATTTTACTGTGGGCGGCGCGTTAAGCGTAAATGCACATGGGCGCTATATGGGTATGGGGCCGGTTGTACTTTCGGTGCGTTCTATTGATGTTGTTTTGGCCGATGGCTCGCTGGTACATGCTTCCCTTACCGAAAATAAAGATGTGTTTTTTGGAGCGATAGGAGGATACAACGCCATTGGAATTATTGCACAGGCACAGCTTGAACTGGCCGATAACCTCGCCATAAAAAGAATTGATAAAAAAATGCGGGTTGAAGAATATAAAACCTATTTCTTCAAAAATATCAGGGAAAATCCGAAAGCTGTATTTCACAATGGCGATATTTATCCGCCTAAGTACAAAAGATTGCGTGCGGTTACCTGGCAGGAAACGGATGAGAAACCCACGGTTAAAACCAGGTTGATGCCGCTTAAGGAATCATACCCGCTTGAGCGGTACTTTCTATGGTCGTTTACGGAAACGCCCTTGGGCAAATGGAGGCGCGAGTTCATTATTGATCCCTTGCTGTTCCGCGGTAAAAAGATCCATTGGCGTAATTACGAGGCGGGTTACGATGTGGCCGAACTGGAACCCCGCTCACGTACCGATAGTACTTATGTGCTATTGGAGTATTTTGTACCCGTGCAGCGCTTCGAAGAATTTGAAGCTGCCATGGCCGAGATCTTTATCCGCTTTAATGTGAACGTGCTTAACGTTTCCATCAGGCATGCCAAAGCCGATCCGGGTACTTATATGGCCTGGGCCCGTGAAGAGGTTTTTGCTTTTGTAGTATACTATAAACAACGTACTGATGAAGCCTCGAAGCATGCTGTAGCCGTATGGACGCGTGAACTGGCCGATGCCGTAATAGGGGTTAACGGGGCTTATTACCTGCCTTACCAGGTGCACCCAACCGCCGGTCAATTTCATAAAGCATATCCCAATGCTCAAAAACTGTTCGATCTGAAAGCTAAGCTCGACCCGCAAAACCGGTTCAGGAATACTTTGTGGGATACCTATTATAAACCTTTAAACATGCAAAACAATGGCTAATACTGCATCGGCATTTAAAGCCGTATTTAACGATACCAAATGGAGCGACGATTTTTACCGCTTTTTACAGGTGATATTTCATTTATATCCCGAAGATAAATTTCACCAGCTTATCAGGCAGGAAATAGCAGTAAACAATACCGATGAGGAGATATACAAGGCTGTTCAGGGTAAGCTTTCAACTATCAAGCCTTTCCTTTCGGAGCTTACCTACGCTTTGCCTGCCCTTAAAAAGCAGAAAAAAGAAATAGCCCGGCAAACGCTCGGCTTGCTTGGTGATAGGAAGCTGATTGACGGTTATGTGGAGATAGGCTCAACAGGCCGGTATATCAGCCAGCTAAGAAAAGAAATAAAAGTTACCGGTCCTGTTTACCTCATTAATGATCTCGCCCCAACCAATTCGCCGGGAGATATTATGGAGCGGGGACAATTGGGTAAACTGGGCACTTTTATAGATATTAATAGTTATGAGCCTATCGGTGCAATTGCCGAAAACAGCGTTGATGTTGTAACCTGTTACATAGGCTTGCACCATTGCCCTGTAGCCAGGCTTGATGGTTTTGTCGCGTCGATATACCGCGTCCTGAGGCCCGGAGGTTCGTTTATTATCAGGGATCATGATGTTAAGTCGGCGGAGATGGCGACGTTTGTTTCGCTGGTGCATACAGTTTTTAACGTGGGGCTTAATGAAACCCTCGACTTTGAAAAAAAGGATTTCAAGAACTTTAAGTCGGCCGATGAATGGGCGACCATAATATCAAAAGCAGGATTTAAGGATGCCGGTAAACGGATCCTCCAGGACAAAGACCCATCAGATAATACTTTAATGCTATTTACAAAATAAACACATATGCGCAGGCTCAGGATCTTAACCCTTATTTCGGTAGTACTTGCTGTTATTGTGTTCAATATCAAAAACAGGAAGCCTTCAACTATCCCCGCCGGGAAGGGGCTGTTGGTGGATAAGGCCTGGCTTGCCGGTAATGCTCATCCGCTTACGCCGCAAAAAGATGTGCGACCGCCTGATCAAACTTTTCTCACTTTCCCTGAGTGGTTCCTGGTTTTTAGTCCGGCAGAGCAAGCGGCTTATTTTAAAACGCATACCTCCACCACTTTTCCGTATATGAAGCATGTTGATCAGATGTGGGGGAGCTATGGTGTGGTTTACGATCAAATAAAAGGCAATTACCCGTTCAACACAGGTTATCATGTTATGATCATGGTTATTGCAGGCAGCACAACCGTTGAGTATAGCATCAAATCGTTTTATGAAACTATTGTGGGAAGCGTAACTAATACTTCGCCCGGAGCCGACATGACCGATGAGGATAAATTTAACGCTGATTACGAACAAAGCTATGTTAAGTTCATTGAAGACCTGCCCTGGTATCAATATGATTTTAATCATCAGCTTAAAACATTATGGACAGGTATATCGCTTGCGGGGCCGCATATACTGCGTAAGCTTGAGCGGCGATATTATCTCACTACCGAGCTCATGATAAAAAGCGGTTACGGCTGGCTTATTGGTTTAGGTACGCAATCTGCTTATGGTACAGCTTTATTGAACACTAAAGTTATTTTTAATAAGATACCGGAGGGTGGAGCTACTTTTCCGGGAGCGTTAAAACTGGCTAACGGTATGCTTATGGCCGATTTACCCCGTTATGCGCGGTTTAATACCGAGGCATCAAAGCTGGCCTCATCAGGTTTTAATTTCGAAGAGATTGCGGGTAATAAAGGTGCCATTATGCTTACCGTACTTACCGGTAAACCGCTAAATAGCAGCGATGATTTTAAACTGTTATTTACCCAGCCCATTATAACTACACCAGGCATCAACAGAATAGCACTGGTTACCACAGTTGGTAATTTGAGCGGTTTGTTAAGGCAATTGCAGGCTCAGCATATCACCGTTGAACATATTTATGATTATTGAGGTTGATGATATTTCTCAATCTAACAAAACCAGTGTATCAAATACCATTTCCCTATGTTTTATTACCGAATCAAGTTTATTGTAGTTTTTTAGATGTGAAGTATTGAAGAAAATATCACTTGTATTTTGGTGGTAAATTTCCATGATCTTCCGGGCAATGGCTGTGTCTTTCTTGTGCTCATAGCTTTTACACAGGCAATGTGCCAACCTATTTTCTGCCGCGCGGTTTACATCGCCGTCCGATCCTGCCTCTTCGGTAATGTAATAATACTTTATAGTGCAATTCTTGAATGATACAGCATGCTCTGATCGTCTGTCAATATAGTTACATAGGTTATAAATGGCAAGGCCTGATACTATTAATAGTATTACAACTAATGTCCATTTTCTCTCATCCATTACAATTTTAGCCATGGCTTATATTTTATTATTTATACCCCGACATCAGAAAGGTAACCTATTGTTAAGATTTAGGTAATGTTTTATCTTTATAATAATATTTTCATATGTATTATATGGTGGGATATACAACCTGATCTCTAACCAGAAACCTCTGATCTCTCACTTCAATCATTCATTTCGTTCATTATTCATTCATCGTTCACTTTGTTCATAACCGTTCATTATCAATATAAAACGGCTTTTGTGAGTTAACTTTCGGTCAAATTAGTAGCACATAAATTTTGCCCTGATCATTGAGCTGCTTATTATTTCTACTTATGGAACTGATAGCTTTATCATGATTATTGGCATTTTAATAAAATGTTGATATGGATAAATTGGACCTTTTAGCTGACAAGCTCGATTTTGTTTACAAAAAGGAGGAAGCCCCCGGCGATGTCCGAAGCCTCGTCGCCATCTGCCTTAATTACTGGTACCTTTTCTGCCTTGGTATAGTAGTATGCGTTGTTGCTACTTTTATATACATCCAGTACGAGCCAAGTAAATGGAATGTCAGCAGCAAAATTATTGTTGAGGACGAAAAAAACTCGCCTACCAAGGCCCTTACTAACGGTGTAAATTCTGATCTGGCTTCGTTGTTCGATATCAAGAGCAATGCCGATAATGAAGTTAAGGTACTTAAATCGCGGAGCCTCCTTAAGCGGGTGGTGTATCTGCTCGATCTTAACATCCATATTTATGATAATAACGGCTTCCGCAAAGCCGAGGTGTTTGACGACAGTCCTTTTAAAATCAATATAGGCTACAAAACCGATAAGCTTGTGCTGGCCAATTATACTTTAGAGGTACTGAACAGCAATACATTCAGGCTGGCAAATGATAAAGAGTCGGAGGGGATTACCGGTACTTTTGATAAACCGATAAGCTTACGGCAGTATAACTTAACCTTCCACAAAACGCAATACTTTAAACCCGAAGGCGAATATAAGATCAGGATCCAAACCCCTAAACAAATTGAAAAAGAGCTGGATGAAAACCTTGGCGTTGGTTTGGATGACAAGCAAGCCACCGTTATTGACCTAAACCTGAGCTACAATAACCCGGAACGCGGGCGGGTGATACTCCAGAAGCTGATGGACGTTTATTTGCAAAATAACCTGGCCAACAAGATCCGCATTGCCGATAGCACCATGAAGTTTATTGACAAACGCCTGGTAGTTGTTGGTGCAGAGCTGGGTAAGGTTGAAAAGAACCTGGAGCAATACAAAGTTCAAAACAAGATCTCGGATATCAACGCGCAATCAAAAGCGCTGATTGAAGGCGCTAATTCATACCAAAGTAAACTGAATGATAACGAGGTACAGCTGGCCATTGCCAATGATCTTTATAAATATGTAAACGATGCCGGTAACCCGCAGGTAGTGCCAAGCTCGTTAATTACCAAGGATATGGCCTTTGGTACTGCCATAAACGGCTATAATGAAATGCTGCTGCGCAAGGAGCAATTACGGATGACACTTACCGACAACAGCGTGATCATCAAAAACCTCGATCAGCAAATTGAACTGGCCCGCCAGGCATTGGTAACCAGTCTCAGCAATTACCGCAATAGTCTGCAGGTATCACAATCGGCATTTAAAAAACAAAACGCAACCATTGAAGATAAAATTACCAACGCACCGGTAAAAGAGCGCATCTATTTGGATTATGCACGTGAGCAAAGCCTTAAACAGGATTTGTACCTGTTCCTGCTGCAAAAACGTGAGGAAACGGCTATATCGCAAACAGCAACACTTTCCAGCTGCCGTATTTTGGATGATGCCGATGCCGACGAAAAACCTTTCGCACCTAAAAAATCACTATTGTATCTTATTGGCGCAATTGCCGGGATCTGTATCCCGGCAGCTGGGCTTAGTGTTAAAGAGTTGCTGAACACCCGCATCAACACTAAGGCCGATATTGATAAACATACCAGCGTGCCTTTATTTGGCGAGATAAGCCGCGGTGATAAGCGTTCAAAGTCATTGGTTTATAACGACGCACGCTCAACGGTGGCTGAAGAGATCAGGGCGCTGCGTACCAGTTTAAAGTACGTTACGGATAATAAAAAAGGATCAAACGTGATCATGTTCACCTCAAGCATGAGCGGCGAGGGTAAATCATTCATTTCGCTTAACCTGGGTAATTCCATAGCGCTTACAGGCAAAAAGGTTGTGTTGCTTGAGCTTGATCTGCGCAAACCCAAACTGCTTAAAAACATAGGTGGTATGAAAGATGAGTATGGCTTCACAAACTATGTAATATCGCCCGAAGGCTGTGTCGACTGTCTTGTTAAGCCATTTGAAAGTAACCCAAATTTCTTCTACATATCTTCAGGCCCCGTACCGCCTAATCCGGCCGAGCTGCTGATGGACGAAAGGCTTAAAACGCTGATCAATGACCTGAAGAAAAAGTTTGATTACGTGATCATCGATACCGCACCGGTAGGCCTGGTATCTGACGCGCTCATCATTGAAGAGTTTGTTGATGTTACTTTTTATGTGGTAAGGCAAAATTATACCCTCAAAACACAGCTGGGTATTGTAAATGATCTGCATCGCACCAAAAAAGCCAAGCACATGTACCTGATAGTGAATGATATTGAAATGCGTACCAATACCATTACAGGCTACGGACACGGCTATGGCAGCTATGGTTACGGCTCACCTGATGAAGATAGCAGCAGCAAGGTGGCAGACTGGCTCCGGAAAATAAAAATGAACGTTTGGTAAAATAAGATTCTTCTTGATCTGCTTTAAATCCCCCTAAACCCCATTTTATGTTGCAGGTATTAACAGTTGGTATTAGCCGTTTTTTTAACAAAGGACACGAACGCTCGGTAAGGGCGCGGAAGAATATTTTCCGTTCAATAGTATTGAAAGGTGGAAGTGTGGCTATTACGCTGATCATGATCCCGCTTACCATCAGGTACGTAAATCCTACCCAATACGGTATCTGGCTTACCTTAAGCTCGCTGATAACCTGGGCTGCCTTGTTTGATATGGGTTTGGGTAATGGCCTCAAGAATAAACTGGCGCAGGCCATAGCCCTAAATGAGCCCGAAAAGGGCCGGGTTTACATCAGCTCAACTTATGCCATTATGAGTGTTATCGGGCTGCTCATGTTCGCGGTTTTCTACTTTGTTAATCCTTATATCAAATGGACAAGCATTTTAAATGTACCTGATGATGGCAGCGGCTATCTGAATAAAATTGTACTCATCATATTCGGCTTCTTTTGCTTTCAGTTTGTGGTACAGCTCATTAATACCGTGCTGGCTGCCAACCAGGAGCCGGCAAAAACAGCACAGCTAAATCTTGTTGGACAGGTGCTTTCGCTACTGGCCATATTAATATTGATGAAATTGGTGCCGGGTTCATTAACCTGGCTGGTGATGGTGATGGCGGGTGTGCCTTTGTTAGTAATGCTTGGGGGAAGTATGCTAATATTTAAAGGCGATTACAGGTTACTGGCACCCGCCATCAGCGTAGTAAATTTTAAAAGCGCGAAGCAAATGCTTGGCGTTGGGAGTACGTTTTTCATTATCCAGATCTGTGCCCTGGTGATGTACGAGTCGGATAATATTGTTATCACCCAGTTGTTTGGCCCCAAGGAGGTTACTACGTTCAATATCGCCTATAAATTGTTTTCGGTAGTGCTGATGTTTTTTGTGGTGGTGATTACGCCTTTCTGGAGCGCGTTTACAGAGGCTTACACTAAAAACGAGTACGAGTGGATCAAAAATGCGCTTACTAAAATAAACAAGCTTTGGCTTGGCCTTAGTTTGTGTACAGTGGCGCTCACAGCGCTATCGCCCTGGCTGTATGATGTGTGGGTAGGTAAAAGCATTTCGGTGCCGCTGAGCCTTTCCATAGCCATGTGCATTTACATTATAACGCTGATATGGCAGGCTATCCATGTGCAGTTTCTGAATGGCATAGGTAAAATAAAACTACAGCTGTACCTGGGGATAGCCACATCGGTAATTAATATTCCGTTATCTATCTTTTTGGGCAAGCTTATCGGTGTGGCAGGCGTTCCGCTGGCTAATGCCATCATTTTTGTGGTGATGGGTATTGTGTTTTCAAGCCAGACCAATCGCATTATTAACCGTACGGCAACCGGGGTATTTAACAAATAAGGAGATCAGTAAAATGACACCAAGTTATATCATCAGGAAATTTTACAGGGCCTTAAGGGTGATTTACTTTAAGTCGGCCCGAAGCTATTCGCATGTGGTAACTACGTTTAAATTCTGGTTAAACAATGTAGACTATCATAAAGATTTCACCGGTTACGGCATCCCTATCCTTGATATTAATATGAAGGGGAAGTTTACTATCGGCAAAAAATTCTGGTTTAACAGCGGTAAATACCATGCCATGGGTGGGCGGCAGCAGCAATGCTATTTCGTGGTAGCAGCCGGAGGGGAGTTAAGTATTGGCGACCATGTAGGCTGCACCTCGGTAGCCTTCATTTGCCACGATAAGATCAAGATAGGCAACCATGTGAAAATAGGGATCAATACCGTGATCTATGATACCGATTTTCATTCACTGTATGCCGAAGCCCGTAATGATATCCCCGAACGCCTGGATGGATTGCGCACCAAGCCAGTGATCATTAAAGACGGGGCTTTTATAGGCGGGCATACAACTATACTGAAAGGGGTAACCATCGGCAAAAATTCGATAGTGGGGGCCGGTTCAGTAGTTTTTCAGAGTATTCCTGATGAGCAGATCTGGGCCGGGAACCCCGCGGTTTATATACGTGATACTTATAAAATGGAGTTGGAAACATGCAGCAGGTAAATCAAACTGTATACGCCCTTTTATTTTTGGTGATGGTGCTGGCATCGTTCTTCCACATGCAGGCACCTGTACTGGGGCTGGCTGTGCTTATTATTTTGCCCCCTGTAAAGCACCAGTTTGCCGCTATCAAAATGGCCGGGGTATTTGCTGTTTTATTTATACCTGCCATGTTGGGTTTAATAGCCGGTTATCAAAACAGCACTTACTTAATCTTTAAAGATTTTTATTATTTCTCGATACCGATACTATTCACGCTTGCAGGTATTATGCTGGCGAGGCGCATTGATGTTGAACTGTTCCTGAAAACGGTTGTTATAGCCGGCGTGCTGGTTTCTATTCTTGTTACAGGTATTTCGATATCATACATGGGGGTAGGAGCTTTAACAGATCCTTATTCGGCCCATTACGCTATCGGTATTGTGGGCACGCCTGCGCCGCCAATAGCATTTGCCTGCTTATTGTTTACCTGGAAGTTTGATGTCAGGCTGTTCCAGCACAATTTGTTCAGGCTGTTTTTAGGTATCAATGGCTTCGGTATTTACATGTTTGCATCGCGCACCTATCTCATTATTACCCTGTGTTTCGTGCTGTTGCTTATTGCCGACAGGGTAAAGCGGGTATGGGTCTTCCCGGTGATATTTTTGCTGGGGCTGTTTGTTATCGTGGTCCCTTTTATTACGGTAAGCGTAAGTTCAGACAGTACATTCCTGAACAAGATCATGGGCTCATTTAACGAAGTGAGCGTAGGTAATTTCAATACCGAACAGGATATCAACCTTCGCTACCATGGCTACGAATCATTCATGGCCTTTAAAGGCTACCTGGACGGAGGCTTGCGCGATTGGGTATTTGGTGGCCTGGGCAAGCTTATCGACTTAAAAACATTCGTACACCTGGGCGAGGATGCCGATTTTCAGTATATCCCGGTTTTGCATAATGGTTGGCTTTATATCCTGGTAAAAACAGGGGCCGTTGGCGTATTGGTTTATTTGAGCATTTTTTTCGGCCTCATCGTAACCAAATGGCGCTCATATGCCGATGTGCAGGGCAAGCCGGTCATTCGCATTTTTTCGGCTCTTATTATTGGTTGCGTGTTGAGTTTGGTGCTTACCAATTATATCGTAACGGCCTTTTTTAATATGGAAATGAGCATAGTTATGGTATTGCTTGGTTACAGCTACCTGAACGTACATGTGCTGATGCACAAATTAAAGATCAGGCAGCAGGTTGCAGAATTTCAATTGGCAGGTTTAAATATTTAATAAAGATAGGATATGGAGCAAATTTACAAACCGCAAAAAGTAACCATTGTCACGGTTGTTTACAACGCTGTAAATACCATTGAGGGTACTATACAAAGCGTTATCAACCAAACTTATAAAAACCTGGAATATATCATTGTCGATGGCGGTTCCACAGATGGTACGCTGCAGGTCATCGAAAAATACCGCAGCCGGATAGATCGCTTTATAAGCGAGCCTGATAAAGGCATTGGCGATGGATTTAACAAGGGCATCTCAATGGCCAATGGCGAGTGGATAGGCATGATCAATGCCGACGACTGGTACGCTGAGGATGCTGTGGAGAACATGATGCTCAATATATCAAAGGATGATTTTGTGTGTTGCGGTAATATCAGGTTGATAGGTGGTAACGGTACCGAGCGCGATAAAAAAAGCAAGGTTGGCTGGCTTAACTTCGGGATGTACATTATGCACCCGAGCTGTTTTGTTCGGAGGAGTGTATATCTCAACGTGGGGAACTATGATATAGGGCTGCGGATAGCTATGGACTTTGATATGTTTTTACGGATCAAAAGATTTGGTTACAGCATAAAATATATCAATAAAGTGATCGCCTACATGCGTACTGATGGCGTGAGTAACGATACAGCTAAAATGCACCGTGAAGAGCTAAAGGTAATGCGCAGGCACCTTCGCGGGTTTGATTATCTGTTATCGTACCTGTTTAATTACCTGAACCGGTTGCGCTGGCGGTTTTTTTATAAAGATCCCTTCAGAAAACCAATGACTTTACAAGCATAGCATATGAATAAAAATATACTTATATCGGCTTATGCAATATCGCCCAGTAAAGGTTCAGAATACGGCGCCGCCTGGAATACGGTCATGAACCTTTCTACGCGGCACAAATTATGGGTGCTCTATGGCATGTCTGACGATCATATGGGCGACACACAAACCATGCGTAGGTATTTGTTAGAAAACAAGGTTGATAATGTGACTTTTATTGAGGTACAGCCTGGTTTTTTTGCCCGGACCATTAACCTGCTCAATAAAGCAGGTTTGGGTTGGTTCTTTTACTTCGCCTATTATTTATGGCAAAAGGAAGCATATAAGGCTGCTCAAAAACTACTGGAAACTGTTGATATTGATGTTGTACATCAGCTCGGCCCTATCGGCTACCGCGAACCTGGTTTTTTATACAAATTGGGTAAACCAACAGTATGGGGGCCTATCGGCGGGATGATGGTTATTGATGAGCGTTTAATGCGGAATAAACCATTGACCACCCGGATTAAATTCACGCTTAAAAATATCATTAACTGGGTACAGCTTGGCTATTCGCCACGCATAAAGAAAGCATTTGAACAAGCTGATGTATTGATCTCGGCAACTAAAACCGGGCAGCAAACTATCTCGAACAGGTTCGGCCGTGATAGTTATTACCTGTCTGAACAGGGTATCATAGGCGAAATATCATTGAACGAAACAAAGTTTGACAGTGATATCGTGAAATTGGTATGGTGCGGCACCCACATCGAGCGGAAAAACCTGCAGCTATGTCTTGATGCTTTGGCTTATGTAAAAAATGAAAACTGGCAGCTTAATGTGCTGGGAACCGGGCCGCTTACCGGTAAACTAAAGCAGTACGCTGCCAAATTGGATTTACAGGATAAAATTATATGGCATGGGCACCTAAACCGTACCGCAGCCATGAGTATGATGGCAGCATCTCACCTGCACATCATTACCAGCATAGCGGAGGATAACCCTGCCGTGGTTTTTGAAGCCATGAGCTGCGGTGTTCCTTCGCTTACTATTGATCATCATGGCATGGGCGATGTAATATGCAGTAAATGTGGTATTAAAGTTCAGGTTGATGAATACCCGGTAATGGTAAAAAGCATAGCAGCAAACTTGAACGAGCTGCTTGCTAAGCCCCAGTTGTTAAAAATCCTGGCGCAAACCACAATTGCCTATGCCGCCGCTTTTAAGTGGGATAAACGCTTGGATACGCTGGATGATATATATACAAAAGCCATCAGGTTGCACGAGCAGAGTGCAGCTTACCTGGTAGCCAATGAAAACTTAATTGTTTTATAATATGAGTAACCGGGACTTGAAAATACGGGTTGGAATAGATGCAAAGTGGTATTTTGACGGTCCGCCGAGCGGTCACATGGTGGTAAAAAACCTGGTGGATGAAATTATTCGCGCCGATGATGATCGTTTTGAACTATGTCTTTTCCTGGTAAGTAAAAACAAGGCCAGGGCCCAGACACATTTTCCAGCCCATGTAAAACTCATCTTTTTGCCTGGTATCCCCAATTTATTATCAAACCTGTTCCTTGTTCCGTTAATGACATGGTTGTATAATATTGAAGTGGTGCTGTTTCAGAATTTTGGCAGTGCGTGGCTTACCGGAGCTTTAAAAATAGCTTATATACATGACGTGCTGTTTCTTGATTATCCGCAATACTATACCAAAACGGAGGTGTCATACTTTAAACAGATGGTCCGTTTTGCGGCTAAGGCAGATCAGATTATTACCATATCCAATTGTGAAAAAGAGCGCATGCAAAAGCATGGCATAAATGCTCCGTTGGGGATCAATGTAGTTTATCACGGAATTAACAGAGCTTTTAGGCCTCTTCATGCTTATAATGAAAATGATATTATAACCCTTGAAGCGAAATACAATCTGCCCGAAAATTACCTGCTGTATGTTGGCAGGGTAAATATTCGCAAAAACCTTACCGGCCTGGTTAGGGCGTTAAATATGCTGAAAAAGTTTGATCTGAAGCTGGTTATAGCCGGAGAACGCGGTGTCTATCCTGAACTTGACGAGTACATAGCTGCAAAACAGCTTGTGGACTATATAATTTTTACCGGGCATGTACCGGAGGCCGATCTGCATTTACTTTACGCGCGGGCAAAGGTGTTTTGTTTTCCATCATATGCCGAGGGCTTTGGCTTACCCCCGCTTGAGGCCATGCAATGTGGTGTTCCGGTTGTGGTTTCAGCCAGAACGGCTATGCCCGAGGTTTGCGGAACTGCAGCCCTTTATGCCAACCCTGATGACGAACGTGAAATTGCCCTTGAAATTGAATTGCTTTTAACCGACCCGGTTTTGTATAATGAAAAAGTATACCAGGGCATTGCCCAGGCACGCAAATTTTCATGGGCAAAAGCCGCGAACGAAATATTAACCTTAATTACTGAAGCTTATGCTGGTAGAGAAAATTATTCGGAAGCTCAAGCGCAACCCCGATTATAAATGGGAAAGCAAGTATACCTTCAGAGATATGGGGGTAATCTTATCAGGCAGGTTTGGCCAGATAATGCGGGGCGGATATACGCGCCTGTTTTTGAAACATGTTGAAGGTCTGCTTTTTATAGGCCGGAATGTGAAAATAAGGCATGCTTACCTTTTCTCGGCCGGTAAAAACCTGATTATCGAGGATAATGTATTCATCAATGCCCTTTCATATGATGGTATAATGGTAAAAGACAATGTGTCTATTGCCCGCAATTGCACATTGGTGGGCACCGGAATTATATCGCAAAAAGGTAAAGGCATAAGCATAGGTAATAACACGGGTATCAATGCCGGCGCTTACCTCGGCGGACAGGGCGGCATTGAAATTGGGGATAATGTGATCATTGGTCCGGGGGTGCAGGTATTTTCTGAAAATCATAATTTCTCGGATCTTAACCTGAATATTAAAGATCAGGGCGTATCCCGTGACGGGGTGATCATCAAAAACGATTGCTGGATAGGGGCCGGGGCTATCATCTTAGCCGGGGTAACTATAGGTAATGGCTGCGTAATAGCTGCCGGGAGCGTGGTTACCCGGTCGGTTGATAATGATTCGGTAGTGGCCGGTGTACCGGGAAAAGTTTTGAAAAACCGTAAGGTGATCAGTGTAGGCAAGGTGGCATAGCACTATAAAAGAATTTCGATTCGACATGAATATAACCGAACAAAATATAATGCATGTATCAACAGACGAAGCGCCAGCTGTTGTGGCAACGCCGTTTGAAAAATTAAAGGGTTCTTTTATTTATATGATCTGTGGTATAATCGGTTATCTCCCTTTTCATACCCTGCGGATCTTTTGTTTACGTGTTTTGAAAGCAAAAGTGGGTAAGCGTACCGGTATTTATCGCCGGTTTGAGGTAAGGCGGCCACGGCTTTTAACCATCGGGAATAGTTCAGTTATTGGTCACGGGGCATTGCTTGATGCGCGTTGCGGTTTAACTATCGGTGATAATGTTAACCTGAGTAACGAGGTGATGATCTGGACTTTACATCATGATTATAACGATAGTAACTTTGCGCAAACCGGTGCCCCGGTTACCATTGGCAACTATGCCTGGATCTGCTCGCGGGCGGTAATTTTACCGGGTGTTACTATTGGTGAGGGGGCTGTAGTTGCTGCCGGCGCCGTTGTTACCCGTGATGTTGCACCATACACGGTAGTGGGCGGGGTGCCCGCTAAACCTATCGCCAAAAGGAACGAACATCTGAATTATGATCTGGGCGATGCTATTTTGCCAATTATCTGATGATCAATATTTCCAGGTAATATTTTCTTTAAGCACCCGCATCGGGTTCCCGCCAAAAATACTTTTCTCCCCAACCAGTTTTTTAGTAACTAATGATCCGGCCGCAATGATACTTCCGTTTGGTAAGTTGGCCCCTTTTAAAATCGTACAACGGCAGCCCACCCAAACATTATCGCCAATAACAACCTCTTTGGGGTGATTAAAAACCTGTCCGTTTTCATCAAAAATATGATGAAAGTCGGTATCCATTACCAGGCTTTCCCAACTAATGCCGCTATTGTTGCCAATGGTTATTTTCTTTTCGGCCACCAAGGCGCACTCGGTGCTCATGTTAAAGTTTTCGCCAAAAATGAGCTGCCCGCTTTCGCCAACATTTATTTTACAGCCGTGCATAATGAAGGCGCGACCGTTAAAAACTACTTCTCCAAAAACTTGCCAAACACCCCGGGCCCTTTTAAAATCAGAGATCCCAACTTTACCGTAACCAATTTGTATCAGTGCAGTTTTGATGGGGCCGTTTATGGTGATCTTTCCCTTTGTTTCGTGAAGATAAATGTTGTTTGAAATTAAAACCGGCAGCTTTATGGCTGTTTTAAACGGAAAGTATTTGAAATTAAAAACAATGGTTTTCAGGTTGATACGCGAAAGCAGTTTTAGTGTTTTGCTCATTTATTAAATAAGGTTAAATGGCTGTGAACTTATTTAAATATACATACTTATTTCTCAATCTCCAGTCCAGCCCCTCATGTTAAAAATCAGCACCCCGGAGCTTTGGTTTGCAGAGGGCTAAAGATACATAAAATGCTTGTTAAATAATAACTTTATAATAGTATTATTATGGATTTATTATTTTATTGCTGTTTGTTTTGTTCACATCTGTTCATCCCGTTCATTCCGTTCATGTACCTTCAAAAAGTATCAAAATTGCCTTTTTGTGCGTAATATTAGTCATTCGTTAGTTCTTGAGCCGGACTTTAAAACGGTTATTAAAGCTAATATATTAAAAACTAATATTTATATAATATCAAAATTTTGGCTTATGCGTATTGCTATTATCGGAACCAGAGGTATCCCAAATCATTACGGTGGTTTTGAACAATGTGCCGAATATTTATCGGTTGGTTTAGTAAAAAAGGGTTATGAAGTTGTGGTTTACAACTCGCATAATCATCCGTACCAGCAAAAGGAATGGAATGGCGTTGAGATACGGCATTGTTATGATCCCGAATGTAAGCTGGGTACCATAGGTCAGTTTTTTTACGATCTTAATTGTATCAGGGATCTGCGGAAAAGCAATTTTGATATTATACTCCAGTTAGGCTATACCAGCAGTTCGGTTTGGTCATGGCTTTTTCCTCGCAATTCGGTAGTTACTACCAACATGGATGGGCTGGAATGGAAACGGGCTAAATATTCAAAGCCGGTACAGCGCTTTTTGCACTTTGCCGAAAAGCTTGCCGTGAAGCACAGCGACCACCTCATAGCCGATTCGCCCGAGATACAGCGTTATCTGGCAAACAAGTATAAAAAGGAAGCGACATTTATCCCTTACGGTGCCGGACTGTTTGAAAACCCAAGCCTGGAAATACTGGAGGATTATGATATTAAGGTTCATGGGTATGATATGCTGATTGCAAGGATGGAACCCGAAAACAGCATTGAAACTATACTTGACGGCGTGGTAAGAGCCGACAGGGACAGGCCATTCCTGGTGGTTGGTAATACAGCCAATGATTTTGGCGAGTATCTGAAACTGAAATTCGCACCTTTTAATAAAATAAGGTTTGTGGGCGGTGTTTATGATATGGGGAAGCTTAACAACCTGCGTTACTATTCAAACCTGTATTTCCACGGGCATACGGTTGGCGGTACAAACCCCTCTTTACTTGAGGCTATGGCTTCAAATGGCCTTGTTTGTTCGCACGATAATAAATTTAACCGCGCGGTGCTTGGGGACGATGCCTTTTACTTTAGTACAGCTATGGACGTAGCCGAACATCTTCGGGCTGTAAACAAGAATGATAAGGCATATGAACACTTTTTGGTCAATAATACGGATAAGATCAAAACGGTTTATACCTGTGAAAATATAGTGAACTCTTATGCCAGCCATTTCGAAAGCATAAAACTGGACACTGTAAAAACACAACCGGTACTACCAGGAAAAATGGAAGTTGCACTATTTCTGGAGAACGCTTAAACAACAACCCAATTTTATTCCCCCAATAAAAAAATGATCAACTGTAATTTCCCCCTGCCATTTAAATTGATTTTAGTGGCGTTTTTGATGCTGAGTTTTTGCAGCTCATGTTCTTACAAACAAAATCAGGCTTTCCTTGAAAAGAAAGATGCAACCTCGCCGATAGCTGGCTTCACAGGTAATGCGGAGGTATATAAAATAAAGCCGCAGGATGTTTTGCAGGTGCGTAACCTGCAAAACATTAAATACATAGTTGATGATATCCCGACAGGAGCAGGTGCGGCTCCTTCGTCATCAGGTGGCGGTGCTGCTGCTGTGGGGCAAAGTTATGAAGTGGCCGAAGATGGTACCGTTGCACTGCCGGTGATTGGCCGGGTAAAGGTTGATGGTTTATCAAGGCTGGAAGCGGCCAATAAAATTCAGGACCTGTACGGCAAAAATCTCATCAAAAATCCCATTATTGATGTCAAGATCATTAACCTTAAAGTTACGGTACTTGGCGAAGTAAGGCGGCCGGGTAATTATCAGTTGATTAAGGATAATGCCAGTTTAATTGATATGCTTGGCGAGGCCGGCGGCATTACCGATAAAGGGAATGAAAAACGGGTTAAAATTGTACGCGGCGGGATAGTTAACCCGCAGATCATGGAGGTGGATCTGAGCGATGTAGCCTCGTTATCAAGTCCGGCCATGATGATGCAAAACAACGATGTTATATATATTGAGCAAAACAGGAAATCGTTACGGAATGAAAAACTGCAGAATTTTTCGACCTTGATACAGCCTATATTGCTGCTGCTTAACTCGGCACTTATTATAACAACGATAAAGTAGGGCTCATTTCTTAAGACGCCGTTTGAATTTAATTGTTTTAAAATGTAGAGACGCATCACATGCGTCTCCCGCATGCAAATTCTGGAGTTGATGATTACACGGCGGCTTGGCCTACGGGAGACGCATGTGATGCGTCTCTACGTAAAAACTTCTCAAACAACCTTCATCAATTTTAAACAACTTCTAAAATCTTTCAACGCCCGGCAATTGCTGCCGGGCGTTTTCGTTTGAGACAATTGAATAAATGAACTGACAAAAAATATCGGTAGGTTAGCCATGTTTACAGATGGCGAATATTTAAAAGTTTTTTTATTTAAAAATTTTCTTGTAAATATGCCTCACCAATCAGTAAACCGATTTACTGCCCACTTATGGTCCACGAAAAGGAATATCAAATGTGGCCTGATGCCCGGCTATTGGAGCAAATAAGGCTTGATGACCGTAAGGCATTTGAAATTCTGTACCATAAATATTCGTCGAAATTGTTTTACGCCGCTTATAACCTTTTCAGGGATAAGGATGTTTGTGAAGACCTGGTACAGGAATTATTTATCGACCTGTGGACAAAGCGTAATCAATTAAACATTACTTCGCTTGAAGCCTACCTTAAAGTAGCCATCAGGCATAGGGTGTTATTTTATCTGCGCACTAAAAAAGCTTCTGTTGATCTTGCTGTGATTGAAACACTGGTTGAAAAATATTCGGCTGATAGTAAGCTGTTTCAGGATGATATTGCTCATTTACTGGAAGATGGCGTGGCACAACTCCCCGAAAAATGCAGACAGATCTTTACCCTGAGCCGTAAGGAATATCTCAGCAATAAAGAAATAGCTGCCCGGCTAAACATCTCCATAAAAACTGTCGAAAACCAGATCACTATTGCTTTACGGTATTTGCGTACCGGTTTAACTGATTATCTGCCATCGGTAGTAGCGCTGCTGTTGCTGCATATGTTTGGTAAATAAACCCTCGCCAAAAAATATTTTCAATTGCTTTGGGGGGTACCCCGGTTTATTGCATCCTGCAATTATAAACCATGGCAAAGTTCCCTTTCAGAAAAAAACAATCCGGTGCAAATGACAGGCATTTGCAGGAAGAGCTTGTAAATAAGTATTTCGATGAGCTTGATCTCAGCAACGTACAAAACGAAGCCGGTGATGAGGTGGAATTTAATGCCGATGGTGTATACAGCAAGATCAATGCTGCTTTAGATAATGCAGAGAAGAAGAACCCTGGTAAATCGAAAAAATGGATGGTTGCTGCCTCGCTTCTCGCGGGTTTATGTATTTCAATAACGGCAGCCTATCATTATCGTTATGCCCTGCTTGATCGTTTGGATCCTATCGCCAACAAGCAATTGGTTGCTGCTAACGGGCAAACCGTAAATTTTACCCTTGCCGATGGTACCAAAATATGGTTAAATGCAGGCAGTAAGCTTACCTATCCTGAAACTTTCAGAGGCGAAAAACGCGAAATTAAGCTTGAAGGCGAGGCTTTCCTCGATGTTGCCCATGACCCAACCAAAGCCTTCATTGTACACACCGGGCAGGTGAGCACGCAGGTATTGGGTACCAGTTTTAATATAAAAGCCTACGCTAGCGAACGCTTTATTAAGGTTGATGTTTTGAGCGGCAAGGTAGGGGTGGTTACACCTGCTGGTAGGGCTAAAAGTACAACCACATTTTTAACCCCTGCCGAAGAGGTTGTGTTTAATAAAGATGGCTTATCGGTCACCAAAAATAAACAGGTTGATGTGAACGCATTAAGCAGCTGGAAGGACGGAGAGCTGGTATTTAAAAACATGGCATTGACCGAGGTGCTCAACACCATTAACCGCCATTTCAATGTAACCGTAAAGGCCGATGTTAACCTGGTGCGATGCTCTATTACGGCTAATTTCACCAACGTTTCGCTGGAAAACATCATGAAGATCATTTCGAAACTGGTAAAAGGCAAGGCGGTGCAAAAAGGCTCGGTTTACCAGCTAAAGGGGCGGGGGTGCTAACATAAAACCAATTAATAAAAGAGATATACCAATTATCAGTTAACCTAAATAACAAGCTATGATAACATAAATACATTAAAAAACCCTGCTCAAAAGGGATTTTGACAGGGTTAAACTAAAATGCCGGGTTATTAATAAGTGCAGCGTTTAGAGGTCCAATTCAGAACGAAACACTTGAATTTCAAACACTTTAATTTTCTCAAATCTATGAATATATCTCTATTTTCAAATGGAGTAATTCGTCATGTATTAATATTAATGAAAATTACCTCGCTTGTCTGCTTTGTTGTTTGCCTCATGTGCTTTACGGCCGTGGCAAACAACTCGTTCGGGCAAAAATTCCTGGAGGTATCGGTTACGCTCAAGCTTAAAAATGCCAAACTAACCGATGCGCTGGATAAGATCTCGAACGAAAAGCATATCAAATTTGCTTACGCCGATAATGTACTTAAACCAACTTATGTTGTAAGCCTTAAGGTTAAAGACAAAAGTATAAAGGAAGTACTTGATCAGGTATTGACTCCCTTTAACCTCAGCTATAAGGTCATTGACGATGTTATTGTTATTGATGAAAAGCCCGAGATTGAAAGCAATACGGGAGGGATTGAGCATGGTCCCAGGCAACCCATCAAAATTAAAGGTAAAGTTACCGACGAAAACAACTTAGTTATACCCGGCGCAAGCGTGCGGGTTAAAGGCACCACCATAGGCACGGTAACCGATATTAATGGTAATTATACTATTGATGTGCCGGATGCCAATGGAACCCTTGTATTTAACTTTATAGGATATGCAGCTAAAGAGCAGCCTATTGGCAATGAAGCCACAATAAATGTGCAGCTGGTTCCCGAACGTACTTCACTTAACGAGGTGGTGGTAGTAGGTTATGGTACCCAGCGGCGTTCAAACGTGATAGGTGCGGTAGATCAGATTAGTGCAAAAGCAATTGAATCAAAACCCTCCATAAACTTAACGCAGGCTTTACAGGGCACCTCGCCCAATCTTATTATACAACAAACCAGCTCCGAACCCGGAGCCTATGCCAACGTGAACATTCGCGGGGTAAGTACACTTAATGATAACACGCCCCTGGTGGTTATTGACGGTATTACCGGTGGCGATATCAACCTGCTTAATCCTCTGGATATTGAAAGTGTTTCGGTATTGAAAGATGCCGGTTCGGCAGCTATTTATGGTTCGCGTTCGGCCAATGGGGTTATTTTGGTTACCACCAAAAAAGGTAAAAATAACTCGCGTACTACCGTAAATTATAACGGACAAGCCGGTATCCAGTCGCCGCATGTGGGTTATAAACCGGTACACAGTTATGAAAATGCCATTTTACGTAACGAGGCTATGGTTAATGCCGGTTTACAGCCAATTTATAGTCCGCAGGATATCAGGAACTTTCAACAGCAGGGCGATCAGCAATGGTTTTTAGATGCCATTTTAAAAGATTCATGGCAGCAAAGCCATAACCTGAGCTTAACGGGCGGTAATGCTACCACCTCGTTCCTGGTATCTGCCGGGGTAACCGATCAGCGCAGCAATCTTGTTGGGCCTGATTATGGTTTAAGGCGCTATAACTACCGCATGAACCTAACCAGCAACTACGGTAAGTTAAAGCTCACAAGTATCCTTGCCTATTCACGCTCTGAGATCAGGGAACATTCCTACAATACCGGCACTTTAATTGTTGATGCAGGCCGTACACCAACCTATTATAAAATTAAAGATGATCAGGGCCGCTACCTCACTAACGATGTATTAACGGAATTTAATCCGCTGGGTATATTGGAGCAGGGCGGCTACCGTACCCATGATGATGATAACCTGTTGGGCAACTTAAATGCCGAACTATCGGTTACCAAAGATTTTAAACTGAAAGCTGTTTTTGGTGGCAGGTTATTGTCCGATCACCAGTTTACCCGCGTTAAGCAGGTGAATTTTTATCCATCCGGAACTTACGGGGCAGATCGTAACACCAATGATGATAATAACAAAACCTTGTTCACCAATACGCAGTTACTGGCCGAGTTTGCCAAAACTTTCAACAAATCGCACAATGTTGACGTATTGGTAGGTGTGGCTAACGAATCTACCACGGCTAAGCAAAACAGCATCCACCTTAAATATACCGATCCAGAGTTAGGAACACCAACCACCGGTACTATTATTGATCCGGCTACTTCATCAGCATCTAATAACGGAACTACCGAAACAAGCCTTAATTCATTATTTGGCAGGGCAAACTATTCGTACCAAAATAAGTATTACGGTGAGTTTGATTTTCGTGTAGATGCTTCGTCAAAATTTGCACCTCAAAACCGCGGTGCTTTCTTCCCGTCGGTATCGGGTGGCTACCGCCTTACCGAAGAGCGGTTTATGCAAAACTACCGTAACAATATCGGCGATCTGAAATTGCGTGCATCATACGGTATTTTGGGTAACCAAAGCGTTAGCGATTACCAGTATCTGCGTACTTACGGCCCCTTCCAAAATGCCTATGGCTTTAACAACTCGGGTGTGGGTGGCACAGCCATATCCTTTGCCAATCCCGATCTTCGGTGGGAGCGTGCTGCAACACTTAACATAGGTGTTGATGCCGGTTTCCTGAAAAATAGTTTAACTGTTGCTATAGACTACTTTAATAAAACCACTCGCGATATCCTGCTGCCGCCCATTGTGCCGGGAACGTTTGGTGCCGGGTTGCCAAGCTACAACGCGGGTAAAGTACAAAACCACGGCTGGGAGCTAACAGTTAACTACTACCTCACTACGCAAAACTTTAAGCACTCTTTTAGCTTCAACGTGGCCGACAGCAAAAACAAGGTGCTTTACCTTGAAGGCGGTGATCAGCTGAAAAGCTATGATGAGATGCAGGTGATCAATCGCGTAGGCTTGCCTATAGGCTCATATGTAGCTTTAAAACGTGATGGTTATTTTCAAAACCTGGATGATATTAAAAACGGACCTAAACCAACCGGCTTAACCGTATCACCGGGCGATAACCGTTATGTGGATGTTAATGGCGATGGCGTAATTGATGATAACGACAAGTTTGTTTTCGGTAGCCCATTCCCGCGCTTAACTTTTGGGTTTACTTATAATGTAAGTTACAAAGGGTTTGACTTTAACCTGTTTTTACAGGGTGTAGGTAAACGCAGTATGTTTATCCGCGGTGAGCAGGTTGAACCTTTTCACGTAAACTATTCGCAGGTTATCTATCAGCACGAGCTTGATTTCTGGACACCTCAAAACCCGGATGCCCGTTTCCCGAGGCTTGCGGCCAGCGGCAGTCAATCAAACGAAAACAACTTCAGGCGCGGTTCAGATATGTATTTGTTTGATGGTAAGTACCTGCGCGTAAAAAACGTACAGGTGGGTTATACACTTCCAAATGCATGGGCAAAATTGCTGGGCTTACAAAAACTGAGGGCTTATGTATCGGGCCAAAACCTGCTTACGTTTTCGGGCGTGAAGTTTATCGATCCTGAATCGACTGAATTTAACAGCAACCTGGGGGCAGGGGGCGCTAACAGTGCTCGTGCTTACCCAACGCCAATTTACTATGGTTTTGGTTTAGATGTTACCCTATAATACTATCCATCATGAAAAAATATTCGACATATAAAACCGCCTTTTTAGTGTTACTGGCCAGTATATCGGCCTGTAAAAAGCTCGATCTGGCGCCCACCAATAAGTTTACCGATGGCAACTTCTGGACAACCACCGAAAAGGCCACTGCAGTTCTTAATACAGCCTACTCGCAAATGTTTAGCAACGACTATTTCTTCTATAATGAAGGAGCGTCGGATAATGCGTACAATGGTCGTGGAGATAACCAGGGTGCGGCATCGCTTGCTGCAGGTACTTACGATCCATCATTGGGACGGATCAAACAGGAGTGGGGCTTCCATTACAGCGGTATAAAAACCTGTAACATCTTTTTAGAGAATGTAGACAGGGTAACTGCCATGGATGCAACGCTCAAAGCCCGCATGAAAGCTGAGGCAAGGTTTATCCGGGCTTTCCATTACTTTATGCTTGAAACCTGGTGGGGCGATGTGCCTTTGTTTGATAAAGACATCAGCATTGATCAATCAAAAAGCATTGCCCGTACCCCAAAAGCACAGGTAGTTGATTTTGTACTGAAAGAGCTTGATGCCGCCACAACTGATTTACCGGTTAATACCGCTTATAAAGATGCCGACAGAGGTCGGATCACCAAAGGTGCTGCTATAGCCTTAAAAGCAAGGGTGCTGCTATATGAAAGCCGCTGGCAGGATTTGGCAACTACCTGCGAAAAGCTGATGAATGATAACAGCAATGGTACCTATAGCCTGTTCCCATCATACGAGGGATTGTTTTTGCCGCAAAATGAGTACAATAGCGAGGTGATCTTTGATCTGGAATTTGTTCCGGATGTGCGCACATACAGCAACTTTTTTGACATGGCGCCGCTTGCGGTTGGTGCCCGTTTAAATGCTCTCGCCCCAACCCAGGAACTGGTTGACAGCTACCTGATGGAAAACGGTAAAAAGATCACCGATGCCGGTTCTGGTTATGACGAAAATAACCCCTATGTAAACCGTGATCCAAGGCTTACCAATACGGTTGTGTACAACGGTTATAAATGGAAAAAGCCGGATAACAGCGTTCAGGTTATTTATACCAAACCGGGCGACGATCCGGGTGCTACTAAGCCTGACGAGTATGCGCCGGGTAAGGTAAGCTCGCCAACCGCTTATTATACCCGTAAATATTACGACCCTTCATCTGCCGTAAATTTTCAATCTGCTTTAAACCTGATCCTGATCCGTTATGCCGATGTGTTGCTCATGTATGCCGAAGCTAAAAATGAACTTGGCCAGCTGGATGCCGGTGTTTGGGATAAAACCATCAAAGCACTGCGTACCCGTGCCGGCTTTACCGATGCTCCTGCATTGAACTTCAGCGCAGCTGGACAGGCCAACTTAAGAGATATTGTGCGCAATGAGCGCCGTGTAGAGCTGGCTATGGAAGGCCTGCGGGTATTTGATATCCGCCGCTGGCATACTGCCGAAACGGTGTTGAACGGCTGGGCTCACGGAGCCAAGTATGGTCCTGCATCGGTTGATAACGGTTACATCAGGGCTAACCTGCGCACTTTTGACAAGGGTAAAAACTACCTGTGGCCAATACCGCGCGATGAGCGTGCCGTTGACCCTAACCTAACTCAAAACCCGGGCTGGTAAATCAATAATTATTTATAAAAAAGACATTATAATCAATTACGATCATGAAAAATATTACATACTGCCTTATGGCGGGCATCATAACCATTTTAATGGTAACAGGCTGTAAAAAGGATAAAACCTTGCAGCATACTCAGGTATCGGCAGTAAACAACCTGTTTGCTCCTGCAAATAACAAATTCATTCAGTTGGAGCCGGTAACTGGCTCGGCCACTTTTGAATGGGCCGAAGCTCATGCCGAAGACAACGGCCTGGTTTTATATGAAGTGGCTTTTGATAAAGAAAGCGGCGATTTCTCGAAACCGATTTATACTATTCCTTCGGATGCTAATGGTTTATACAACAAACTTACCATCTCGTATAAAGACCTGAATAAGGTGGCCGATTTGGCCGGGATCCAGCCGCAGGCTACCGGTAAATTGAAATGGACAGTAATGTCATCAAAAGGCATTAACGTGGTTAAGGCAACTACTTCAAGCATTATTGAAGTTCAGCGTGCGGCCGGCTTTACCGATATTCCTGCCGATCTGTACCTAACCGGTTCAGCTACTGAAGGTGGTGAAGACTTAAGTAAAGCCGTACACTTTAAACAGACCGCCGCTGGTGTATTTGAAGCCTGGACATCAATAAAAGCGGGTACCTATCACTTCGCCGAACGTAACACAGGCACACCTGCTACTTATTCAATAGATGGCATCAAACTGCTGAAAGATGGGGCTACCACCGTAACCGGGGCTACTAAGGTTGAGCGTATTGTAGTCGATTTTACTTCGGCATCAGCTACTATAACCGAAGTAACCGAGGTTGGTCTTTGGTTTGCTGCCGATAATAAAGTCTGGTTCCCGCTGCCTTACAAAGCAGGTGGTAAATGGGAAATTGATAATGCTTCTATCGTTTTCCACCAGGAGTCATGGGGTAGGGATGAGCGTTATAAATTCCGCTTTGCCTTAAAAGATGCAGCCGGTAATGCTTCCGTTCAGTTTTACGGTAGTAAAAACTCAGATAACAGTCGCCCGGATGCCAATACGGCCAAATCATTTTGGTATATGGTGCCTGTGAACGATTCGCAGTATGATTTCAGTTTTAAGTTTACCGGGGCAGCCGACAATCACAACGCCGATATCGTAGTTGATTTTAGTGCTGATGCAGCTGCTTACACCCACATTGTTACTGTTAAATAATATTAACCACGCCCTGCCGCTATGCTGTTAAACGCATGGCGGCAGGTTGATGATAAAAGATATTTTATGAAAAATAAGCTATTCAATA
>NZ_DASVOB010000146.1:0-2069 GCF_036383575.1 Mucilaginibacter sp. | reverse complement strand
GTCCATCAGGTAAACGGTAATACTCCGGGTTGCCGCCATAAAATGCCTGCGTACTGAACTTCAGCACCTGGATCAACGATACAGAACGACTAAATTCAGGGTAGGAGGAGATCAGTTTTTCCAGCTTCTCCACTTTGCGGATGGTGGCTAAGTTCATCACTCCGTTTTTGCGTTTGGTATCGATACTAACTTCCAGCGGTAAAACCCCCTTAAAATTCGACTCGAAAAACTTAAGATCGTGCAGCGTATTATTGCTTTGCGGCAGGTCATCAACCACATAACCATTGATATTCATTTTAGCCATGCCGAAACCGGCGATGATGATCAGTACCACTGTGGTGATGTAAATAACCTTGCGTTTGGTATGAACCAGTTTATCCAGCAGGGCCAGGAGGCCGTCCATCAATTTACTGTCTTTAATACCGGTTTGGCTTGCCCTTGGTGCAGGGAGGAAACTGAAAATAATAGGTACCAGGATCAGGCTTAGTGCAAAAGTGCCCAGTATGCCTATTGAAGCCACTAGGCCAAACTGGGTAAGTAATTCGCTGTTGGTAAAGCATAATACGCCAAAACCTATGGCGGTAGTAATATTGGCTATAAAAGTGGTAATACCGGCGCGCTCCACAGCAACCTCCAAAGCTGCCATTTTATTGCCGCTGATGCCGTACTCATGAAAATATTTATTGAGGATGAATACACAGTTAGGAATACCGATCACCACAATAAGTGGCGGAATGATGCCCGTAAGGATAGTCATTTCATAATGCATCAGTTGCAATACCCCCAGGCTAAATATCACGCCCATTATCACGATGATTACCGGGAATATAACCGGGAATACCGAACGGAAAAACAGTAGCAGGATAAGACCGGTAATGATCACCGATAGACTCAGGAACAATGAAAATTCATGGGCTACCAAGTCGCCAACTACGGTACGGATAAGTGGAAGACCTGAGTAGTGTACTTTAATATTGTGTTTGTTCTCAAAGGTCTGCCCAAGCTGATCGATCTTTTTTATGATAGGTACACGGAAAGGCGTGTTGATGATCTTATCGTCAAAAGTGATAGCCATTAAGGTACTTTGGCCATCTTCACTCACAACTAATCCTTTATAAAAAGGCATGGAAGCAAGCTGTTGTTTTACACTGTCGACAGCTGCTTTTGTTTGCAGCGGACCGGTAACCAAAGGTTTCAGTACAAATTTATGCTGTAGGGTATCCTTTTGCAGGTTGTAGATATTGGCGGCCGAGATCACGGCCTTGACCCCTTTTACTTTTTTTAATTCCTCGCCAATCTGGTACCAGTCATTAAAAACATCTTTATTATTGAATATCTCCGGCGACTTGATACCGATAACCATTGATGAAGCATCCTGCCCAAACGTTTTCTTAAATTCAGCGTACCGTATAAAAGCCGAGTCGGTAACAGGGAGCACTTTACCGCCGTTGAAGGTGATTTTTACCTTCGACGCTTCATAGCCCATAAAGGCACTCAGCGCCAAAACGCAAATAAAGATTATCAGCCTGTTTTTAAGAATTGCAGAAGCTATATGTTTCCAGAACATTAGTTGTTGATATAGTAAGAGGAGGCGCAAAACTACGAAAATTGCGCTATCTGCCTATTAATGATAGTGATAATGTGACAAATATATAATTGGTAACGCGTTATGTTGTGGTTAACAGATTTGTATACAGTATTTAGTGTTCAGTTTTTTAGGTGTGAACACTTGTACTTGTTTTTAAAAATTAACAGCCTTGATAATTAAGTAGTTATGTTTTGTGAGATTAGGGTTTTTTTGGGGTGTGAATAAGTTGTTGCTGATAATCAGCTTCTTGTGTTTTTGAAAAATAAAAAGCTGAACACCCGTTTTTAAAAAACTGAACACCTGTGTTATGCCGTTGCTGGTGTTGTCGTCTCGCCGTTATTGGTTAAAAAAGCCATGTCATTGCCTTTAGATTAGCTTCAACAAAATAATAGAGGTTGTTATTATTGTTGAAGCTTTCTTTTTGCTTCTTTTTCTTTGTTAATAACCTTGATTTTTGTGGAAAAAGTTAACAACGGTAAGG
>NZ_DASVOB010000145.1:0-11726 GCF_036383575.1 Mucilaginibacter sp. | reverse complement strand
CTGCATTTAAGGTGGATGCTGTATTAATATTACCGTCGATGGCGTTCTGAGGATTTGCTACGCCTCCTACGTCAGCACCCAAACCAAGTAAAGCCGATGATATACCATGCAATTCATCCACAGCCAAACCGCAAATGCCGGCTCCCGTACCGGTTGTAAAAGCATCATACAAGTAAGTATTTGCCAAGACACCTGCTAAGCCACCGTTAACTGTTACCCTGATCCGGTCATAAGCCTGGGCCGGTGTTATACTTACCTCAACCTGGTTATTATTACTTAATGCGGTCAACAACGTAGCGACAGCTACCGGGCTACCGATAGCTGCATTTCCGTTATATGCCTGTAAGAAAACCCCTCCAAGGGCTGTAAGGCTCAACAATTTATCACCCGATCCTAATTTAACAGTGACCGGGGTACCTGATGATTTTGCGCTTTGAAATATTAACTCCTGGTAGGTTTGTGCTGCTACGCCAACAGTTACATTTATGGAAGAGAATGTTTGAACATTACCATCTGCCGCGTTTGCAGAATTAAGCACTGTACAGTTTACGCAGGCAACACCTGTTGCACCGTGTTGCTCGGATGTGGCATATGTCCGTTGCGCATGCGCATATTTAATATTAAACAATGCCAATAAAATAAATAACACTAAAGAAGCGTTCTTGTTAAAGGCGAGGTTTCTCATAAGGCATAGATATTTGAAATGACCTCGTAAAGCTAAATCAAGCCTATGCAATACAAAAAAGGCTTTTCATTCATTAAAAACCATTCCAGCCATATTGTTCAGTATTCATCCACATCTGTTCATTCTGTTTTCTCCATTCATTTTCTGTTCATTTTATTCATTAACAAAATACAACCTAACGGAATATCATTTTTCATAAAATATAAATCTATTTCCAGTTAACATACGTATTATTGATTAAACAAAATATTGAAAATATTTGTTTAGCCATGTATTAACAATCTCCCGTTACCCCAGGGAGTTACCTTAACCTTTTATAAGATTTATTATATAAGTTATCAAGAATTTTTGCTAATACAGTTTGTGCTATTTTGTTTGACTGACCTTATAGCGTTAATATATTCACCTATTAAAACCTATACCGATGCATCTATTTTCGACGTATCATTTTGATTTATTAAAAAAAGAACTAACAGAAAAAGCGGGCATGGCTTACATCACCCCTGCCGACTGTAAGGCCTTATCATTAATGTTATTCAACAAAACGCAAAAAAGCATTAGTGAAACTACGCTGAAGCGGATCTTTGGATTTGCATACAGTAAGTTCACCCCGTCGTTGTTCACCATGAACGCGCTTGCTGAGTTTTGTGGATACACCGGTTGGGACGCGTTTTGCCAAAGCCGGCAAAAAACGATTGTAAAAAAGGAGAACCATGTATATAAGCCAGGCAAAATAACAGCCAAAGCCGAACGGATCACCAATTTCACGTTGCAAACCCAGGTTAATCATTCGGGCATGCCGTTTCAGTATACTACACCCCGAAAGTTTATCGATGAGCAATTGTCAATATTCATGCAGCAACCTTACACGGCTACCGTTTTCACTGCTCCGGCAGGCTACGGCAAAACAATTGGGTTATGCCACTGGGTAAAGGATCTGATAAAAGCTAATATGCAAAAGGATGAAAAAGACCTGATATTGTTTTTTAACGGCAATACGCTCAATTCATCGCTCCAAAATATACACCTTAACCATTGGCTGATGGGCCTTATCGGCCTCTCGCCCGATGACGACCTTGAGGCACTGGCTGAAATAGCCGAAGACTTTAACGGCCGTTTCATATTGATCATTGACGGCTTTGACGAATTTTATTTCAGGAATAATACCTTCGAAACTGTATTTAATCAACTGGCTGATATTATAGCCATGTATCATAAATATCCCTGGTTTAAAGTTATATTGACCATGCGTTCATCAACCTGGAGCAACTTCAGGGAAGATGTTATAGCCAAACCCGACATGTGGTTCACCGGCTTTATGATGGATAGCAATCAAAAACTTAACGTGCCGCTGTTCACATCCGAAGAAATCCAAAAACTTTGTGATAATATAAACCCCAATATTGCGCATGATATAACTTTACCTATTATTGATAAACTAAGCCATCCTTTATACTTTCAGTATTATTACCAGCGCTATAGCGATAATTTTAGTTTAAACCATTTTAATGACCTTACCAATTATGATCTTGTAAGCTCAAATTATTATCATAGTGTTTATAAAGGGCATTATGCCATTGAAAAATTGCTGCTCATCACCGGCATCATTAACCAGATGGATACCGATAATAAAGTCTACGAGGTTAGCAAAATAAAGATCTATGAGCTGATCAAAAAGTACGGATCTGCTTACCAGGAAATGATCAACGCAGGGATCCTTGAAGAATTGAACCTTTCGCGCGAAAACAAGTTAAACTTTATTGTTAAAATGGCCGATGAAGCTACCCTTGATTATGCCCTCGCCATGATACTTATGTATAACAACAATTATATATTTGATGATAACCTGGTGAACTTAACCGACCTTGTATTTAACCGGGATAAGAAATTGCCTATCATAAAATGGTTTATTTATAATGCCATACATAAGGATTACAGATTTGAGCTCAAAGCCCTGCTAAATGTGCAGCTGCTTCCAAATGAAAAATCGGAGATCATAAGTTTTATTGGTGAATTGCTAAAGATCCAGCATGTTAACGCACGGATGAGCGAACGGATGGAGGATTTGTTTAAACAGGTATGCAGCGAAGATTTCTTTAATTATTTCATCAGCCTTGAGTTTATTGATATTGGCTATGAAGAGGTGCTGGAAACATTTTTGCAATTCCGTTTATCAACCCAGCAACAAATACTTATAAAAACCTGCCTTGCCGTGATTGGTGTGATACAGCTTGATTTGACAAAGATCGAAAAACACCTTGGCGATTTAAAACAGTACAATTTAAAAGGGCTTCAAAATTTGCCTATCAACCCGGTAAATTGCATCGAAACCATCCTGTTTTATCTGAAGTACGGCATCATTAAAAAGGAATCGCTCACCGAGATCACGAAGTTTTATTTTAATCCGGTCCAAAATACCGGTGTTTCAAAAGGCTTTACCGAAGTGGTTTACCTGTTGGCATTATACACATCAACCATTTGCCAAAAACACAATAAAACAGCCAAATTTATTAATGGATTAAATAAAGTATACCAGGGTTATTCCGCTGGGTATTCATTGATATTGAAAACTATCATGGCCGAGTCATACCTGGCATCGGGTTATGAAGATAAGGCAAGGGATATTTTTAATGAAATAAGCCGCATTTACAGCGAGCAGGACGGTGGGTTTACCCCTTTTATGAAAGTGCTTTATGACGGGTTAAAAATCAAGCTCACTTTGCCTGTAAGCAATCACCTCGCTGTCGTAAATAATATTAAAAGCCACATTAAACTGTGCGACGATTCAAAACAGATCATAGTTAAAGTTAATACGCTCGGTTTTATACTGAGCAATTACGCTATACTAAAAGAAAACGTATATGTATTTAATGACCTGTATTTTGATTTTATAAAAAGTATCCGCAACAATGGCTGTCGTACCGAGCATTTTATGAACGATGAAATAAAATGGGCCGAAACAACGCCCGCTAATAGTTCAGTGAACAGGTTTAAGAATGCTTTAAATTAACAGTAAACTAAGAAAGGATCTGGTTCCGGTACTGGCGAGGGCTTACCCGTTTGATCACTTTAAAAAAGCGGTTAAAGTTTGATACGTTATTAAAACCGCACTCATAGGCTATATCTGTTATACTGTTTTCTTTATTGCTAAGCAGTTTACAGGCATAGCCTATTCTTGTTTCATTTACAAACTGGGTAAATGACTTTTGCGTACGCGCCTTAAAAAATCTGCAAAATGCAAAAGTGTTCATGTTGGCAATATCAGCAATGGTATTCAGCGAAATATCCTCTCTGAAATTATCAAAAATATATTTAAACACCTGGTCCATACGCTTACTGTCATGATATTGATAGTAATTAATATAGTTAATACTGGCCAACAGAGTATGCTCAGGATCTGCACTCATAATATTAAGGATCTCAAGCAGCGTGATGATCCTTTGCAAGCCTTCCTGTTGCACTATCTGGTACATCAGTTTTATTACCATATCCCGGCTTTTGCCCTTTAGCTCCACCCCTCTTTGTGCCTTACTTAAAAACGATTCCACTTTGCGCACGTTACCAAATGCCGAAAGATTGGTCAGCAATTTTGACGGATTGAAGTGAATGGATAATGAATGCGCGTAAGCTTCAGGATCATCCTCGTTTGGTTGTTCCTGGGTATTATGCCAAACATGCGGAATGTTTGAACCAAGAAAAATAAGTTCCCCGCTTTCAAAATAATCAACCAGATCGCCGATGATGCGTTTACCCGAGCCTTTTACAATGTGTACCAACTGACACTCTTCATGAAAATGAAACTCACTTGAAAAAAAAGGAAGCTTTACTTCCCGGGCAACAAACAGGTCTTCTGACTGTACCCCATCAGACAATACGGCTAAAATTGGTTTCATTTTAACAAGATATGAACAGAAAAGCTAAATATAAGCAAATATACTATCGAAAGTTGTCAATTAAAGTGAAAGCAAAAATTCAAACGGCGCTAATTTTACAATATCATATCTTATCCAAAAAGATATAATAAACCGATTTATAAACACAGGAAACAAGATTTTACAATGGCTATTTCAGTTGAAACAGCCTGAAACTATTTGCAAAATATATTTACTTACATGTACATTAATAAAATTGAAGTTACCGACAAGCGTTTTAATTTGGGTAATGGCGCCGGATCTGATGCCGTGAACGATTCAACCCAGTATGCTTATGCCATTTGCGAACTGCATACCAGCAGCAGCATAAAAGGCATAGGCCTGGCGTTCACCCTCGGGGCCGGTAACGACCTGGTATGCAAAGCCATACAATACCTTTCTGAGACACTTAAAGGGCGAGAGATCGAAGAACTTATGGCCGATTTCGGTTCGGTTTACCGTTCGATACTTGATTCGCCTACTTACCGATGGCTGGGGCCGCACAAAGGGGTTATGCAGCTGGCCCTGGCAGCCATAGTAAATGCCTGCTTTGACCTTTGGGCTAAAAGCCGCCAGGTACCGCTCTGGAAATTATTGCTTGATCTGAGTCCGAAAGAACTGGTGGCCACGCTTGATCTGCATTATCTTGAAGATGTATTGACCGTTGAAGAAGCAGTAAACATTTTAAAGGGAAATTTTACAGGCCGTACGCTGCGCAACAGTGTTCTCCAAACCGGCTATAAGGCATATGATACATCGGTAGGCTGGTTTAACTATTCGGATGAGAAGATCAAAGAGAACGTAGCACGCGCCATCGACCGGGGATTTACAGCCATGAAACTAAAAGTAGGCTCAAATGATCCGCAGCGTGATATCCGCAGGGCAAAACTGGTACGTGCCGAAGCGGGTAACAAAACAACCATTATGCTTGATGCCAACCAAAAATGGAACCTGCCCCAAGCTATTTACATTTGTAAAGAGCTAAGCACGATCAATCCTTATTGGATAGAGGAGCCCACCCACCCTGATGATGTATTGGCCCATCAAACACTGGCTAAGGAAATTGCTCCGCTTAAAATTGCAGCCGGCGAACACATCCCTAACAAGATCATTTTTAAAAACTTTTTACAGGCCGGGGCTATGGATTTTTGCCAGGTTGATTGCGTGCGGGTTGGCGGTGTATCCGAATTTTTGACGATTAGCCTGCTGGCAAAAAAATTCAACATTCCGGTGGTGCCGCACGTTGGCGATATGGGGCAGATCCATCAGCATTTAGTGTTGTTTAACCATGTGGCTATTGGTCACGAAAACTTATTTTTGGAACACATACCGCATTTGGCCAAATATTTTAAAAATCCGGCCAACATTAGCGGGGGCTATTACGCCGTACCTGCCGAAGCAGGCAACAGCAGCGACCTGATAACCACCTAAAAACCAAAAATGGACCAATTATTAAACAAAGTAATATTTATTACCGGAGGCGCATCGGGCATTGGTTTGGCCTGTGCCGAAGCCTATATCCGTGAGGGGGCAACCGTTTTTATAATGGATGTTAACGAGCGTGCCCTTTATAAAGCGCTTGACCATTTCGGCGGCAGCCACGAGGGCATACCGGGCGATGTATCAAAGGCAGCCGATGTAAAAGCCGCTTTTGATGCCATTCAACAATATTACGGTAGGCTTGATGCCATCCATAACAACGCAGCAATTGCCCATCCCTCAAAACCAGTTGATGAAACGGAAGAGGATGAGTGGGATGCCCTCATGAACATTAATTTGAAGAGCCTGTTCTGGACAACCAAATACGGCATCGATTTGCTCAAAGCATCAAAAGGCTGCATTTTAAATACCAGCAGTATGGCCGGCGATATTGGGCAAAGCCTGCATGCTGCTTATACGGCAACCAAAGGTGGCATCAATGCACTAACCAAATCAATGGCACTTGATTACGCGCAATACGGTATCAGGGTAAACGCAATTTCGCCGGCGGGTGTATGGACGCCCTTGCTTAAACAATGGGCCGCCGAGCAGCCTGATCCCGGATCGATAGAAAAATACCTGAACGATATCCATGCTTTAGGCTACTGCCCCGAGGGCGATGTAGTAGCCGACGCTGCAGTTTTCCTTCTTTCGGACGCAGCACGGTTTGTAACCGGCTGCATCATGCCCGTAAGCGGTGGTGCCGAATTAGGATACAGACGATAAAAAAGATACTAACCATGAACAAAACCAACGGTAACGCATCGAAATACCTGGCTCCACTACTAATAGTAATGAGCCTGATGTTTTTTTGGAATTTGAGCCGCAATATCAATGATGTGCTTATCCCGCACCTGAAAAGGGCCTGCCAGTTATCCGATCTGCAATCGTCGCTGATCCAGTCGGCATTTTTTGGAGCTTATTTTTTGATGGCTTTGCCTGCCGGCCGTTTTATTGAGAAAATGGGGTATCGGGCAGGAATGCTTACCGGGCTTATATTGGCTGCTATCGGTGCTGCCATATTTTACCCCGCTGCCGCTACCCGGTTTTACCCTGTATTCCTGTTGGCATTATTCACCATGGCATCGGGTTTTGCTATATTGGAAGTTACAGCCACCCCTTACATTTCAAAACTTGGCGATCCGGATCATGCATCAAGCCGGTTAAGCCTGGCAGCTGCCGTTGGTTCAATGGGGGCTACCATAGGGCCATTCATCGGCTCCAAATTTTTGTTACATGAAAAGGATATCTCTGCAAACCTTATTCAATCCTTTAACCCAGAACAATTAAGAACATTTTTAAGCGGCGAGGCGCATTTGGTTATCCCTCCCTATCTTACACTGGCTGCGCTGTTTATTGCCCTTTGTGTGGTACTTTATTTTTTGAAACTGCCGGTTATCCATGAGGGTAACAGTCGTCAAAAGCTTTCGGGGGTATTTCAGTTCAGGCATACCATCTTGGGTGTACTGGCGGTTTTTGCCTATTTAGGTGCCGAGGTTGGCGTGGTAAGTTTCATCATCCGCTATACAAAATCGCTGAATATTACAGGTATTACCGAACAAAAGTCGGCGCTGTTTATCACACTTTATATGGCGCTGGTTTTAGCCGGGCGTTTATTTGGAGCATTTTTGCTTAAGCAGGTTAAACCCAATAAAGTACTTGCTATATGTAGTATCGGTGCATTTGCGCTGATATTGGTATCGGTACTTACAGGCGGTTACGTATCCATAATTTCACTATCAATGGTCGGGCTGTTTACCTCGGTGATGTACCCTATCATTTTCACGCTCAGTATCAAAAACATAGGCGATTATACCAAGGTTGCTTCATCACTGCTTATTATGGGGGTTGTAGGCGGAGCTATCATCCCGCCGATAATGGGCTTAATATCAGACAATTCGGGCATAAGAATGGCATTCATAGCACCGCTTGTTTGTTATGTTTACGTATTTTATTATGGTATAAAGGGCTATGTTGTGAAGAATAAAGCTTATTCGGATGAGCCTGAAGAACCTTTACTGACAGTAATCGGGCATTAGGATCAGGCTCTTTCAAACTTACGAAGTTTTAAAAACTTCGTAAGTTTTTAGCGGCCCTGCCATGAACCATCAACAATGAACTATTAACCAAACCTACCAATACAATTTTGCGCAACTTTTAGCTTTTTCAGCATTATTTTGTTGTAGAAAACACACTTATTACAACTAAATTGTTTCAAATGGCCGTTTTTAGCACTAAATCAAAAGCAGGATGTCAAAATAGTATCGAAACAAATCAATTTAAGTGCAATTTATTGTTAATACCCTACATATTTTTATCCTGATTATAAACAACAGCTAATAAGGTTTTTACCAAACATTTTTTAATCGAAAACAGCAATCCAAAAAAAGGACGAAGTTTTTGAAATGGAATTGCTATAACCAATACTGAATGATTAAAACTTTACTAATTACGCTATTATTTGGGTTCACGGCCGGTATTGCCTCAGCACAAAACCATGAAAATGGGCTTGCGGGCAATGCCCCAGCCGTATATACCATTCAAAATACAGTTAACGATAACTGGAAAGGATTTGAACGCGTTAATATCACCATAGGCCCTCATAAAGCCTATTACGTAAATCCTAAAAAGCCGCTGGAAGGTAATCCGTGGGTATGGCGGGCTTCATTTCCGGATTGGCATACTGATATTGATAGTATTCTGCTAACTAAAGGTTTTCACATAGCATTTGTAAACGTTGATGACCAGTATGGAAGTCCCTACGCTTTACAGGTATGGGATGTATTCTACAACTATTTAACCACCAAACAATCTTTTGACGCTAAAGTTGCCCTTGAGGGTGTAAGCCGCGGTGGTTTATATGTATATGGCTGGGCCAAACGTAACCCCGATAAAGTTAGTTGCATTTACAATGAAGCCCCGGTTTGCAATATCAAAAGCTGGCCAGGCGGCAAGCTGAGCGCCCCGGGCGATGCCAATCTTTGGAAACAGCTACAGCAGGTATATCACATTACAGAGCAGCAGGCGCTTGATTATAAAGACAACCCAATTGATAACCTTGATGGTCTTGCAGCTTTTAAAGTACCTGTAATGCATATCATAGGTATAAACGACCAGGTGGTACCCAACGCTGACAACACCAATATCCTTGCGCAACGCTATACTGCCTTAGGTGGGCCGATAATGATCTACCCGGTAACTGCCGGTCCGCAGGAACTGAACGGGCACCACTTCCCTATTGAACACCCGGAGCAATGGGCCAATATGATCATGGGGTATAGCTATCCGGTAAAAAAAGTGCTGCCATATACCGATTACTTTACAACCCGCAACTGCCTGGCCAACAGTCTTAACGTATTCAATTCGGGTAAAAATGCTACAGTAGCCTTTTTGGGTGGATCTATCACCTATAATCCCGGCTGGCGCGAAAAGATAAGCCGCTACCTTACCGAACGTTTTCCGGCTACCAATTTTCATTTTATACAGGCCGGGATCCCATCACTGGGTAGTGTACCCCATGCTTTCCGCTTACAGCGGGATGTACTGGATTCAGGCAGGGTTGATCTGTTATTTGTGGAGGCTGCGGTAAATGATAACGTAAACGGCCTGGATAGCCTGACCGAATTACGGACTTTAGAAGGTATCGTAAGGCATGCCAAAAAAGCCAATCCGCAAATGGATATTGTGATGATGTCGTTTGTTGACCCGGATAAGATCAGGGATTATAACAATGGTAAAACCCCGCTGCAAATAAAAAACCATGAGCTTATTGCCGAACATTATGGTTTACCATCTATCAATCTGGCTAAAGAAGTTACCGACAAACTCAACAACCATGAGTTTTCATGGCAATATGATTTTAAAGACCTGCACCCGGCCATTTACGGGCAGGAACTTTACTTTGCCTCTATAAAAAGCCTGCTCAATACCTGCTTTGACAAACAGCAGGCTATCGTTTCAAAAACAAATCCATTACCAGGGCCGCTTAACGCATTCAATATTGATAATGGCCGCTATTACAACATCCAGAATGCAAAAAACCTGGACGGCTGGGCTATTAACCCCGATTGGGCTCCAAATAATAACCTAAGTACACGCGAAGGCTTTGTCCACAAGCCAATGCTTATCGGTACCAAACCCGGTGCATCATTAACATTGCCATTTAGCGGCACTGCCATAGGTATGGCCATTGTGTCCGGTCCTGACGCAGGTATTATTAGCTATAGCATTGATGGCGGTGCCGAAAAAAAGATGGACCTGTACACGGAGTTTAGCTCCTGGATCTACCTGCCATGGTACGTAACCTTCAGTACCGATCTTAAAAAAGGCTCACATACGCTCCATCTAAAAATTGACAGCGATAAGAATAAAAACAGCAAAGGGAACACGTGCCAGGTAATTTATTTTTTAACCAATTGATTTTTTTCAAACAACAGTAATAAGCTGTAAACGCACTTCAAAACTTTTAAATGTCAACTTAACATATTTTAAAAACCCCAAAACATGGCCAAAACACCTATTACTATTAAAACCTTTTACCTGCTTCGCATTTAAAGGGTCAAAAACCAAATACACCCAAACCAAACTCAAAAACAAAAAACCATTATCAAACCAATTTCATGAAAGAATTTTACCAATTAATCAAAACCCGGCGGGAGCATAAGCATCCCAATAAGCCTGCACCGGTTTTTTATTGCTTTGTACTATTACTGCTGAGTTTTATTTGCTCGGCACAATTTGCACATGCGCAAAATAAAGTAACCATTACCGGCCTCGTGACCGACACACTTGGCGGGAAAATTGCAGGCGCAAACATTATTGCCACCAACCGCAAAAACCTGGGTACCACTACCGATATCAACGGTAAGTTTGTGATTGATGCCGAACCCGGTACTATCCTTAAAGTATCGTACGTAACTTTTATCGATCAAACATTTACCGTTACGGCCAGTAAGCTGGTGGTAAACATTGTGCTTAAGGAATCTAAACGCGGCCTCGAAGAGGTTGTGGTATTAGCCTACGGTAAAAAAGAACGTAAAGAAGCAGTAGTAGGTTCAGTAACCACCGTTAAACCTGCCGACCTGAAAATACCTGCCAGTAACTTAACCAATGCGCTTGCCGGCCAGGTTGCAGGTATCATTGCTTTTCAACCAAGCGGCCAGCCGGGACAGGATAACTCCAGCTTCTTTATCCGCGGTGTAACTACGTTCGGCTATAAAAAAGACCCACTTATCCTGATCGATAACGTTGAACTTTCCACATCTGATCTGGCCCGTTTGCAGGTTGATGATATCGCCAGTTTTTCGATATTGAAAGACGCGAGCGCTACTGCTCTTTACGGTGCCCGCGGTGCCAACGGTGTAATTTTAGTAAGCACCAAAGAAGGTAAGGTTGGTAAGGCCAAGATCAACGTACGTTTGGAAAATTCCATTTCACAATCGGCCAAAACACTACAGCTTGCCGACCCTATCACTTATATGAAGCTGTTTAACGAAGCAACCATCACCCGCGATCCGTTAAGCCCGCTCCCCTTCTCTCAAAATAAAATATTAAATACAGAAGCCACCATACGAGGCGACGCAGGCAGCAACAAGTATGTTTATCCCGCTGTCGATTGGCTCGACATGCTTTTCAAAAAACGCACAGCTACG
>NZ_DASVOB010000144.1:0-6156 GCF_036383575.1 Mucilaginibacter sp. | reverse complement strand
CAGTCCGTGGTTCTGTCCGATTTGCAGGGCAAAGGCCTGTGCGCAAAGAAGCCTATCTGCTGACTTGACTTTTTGGATACTTTTGTGTCAAGACAAAAGTATCTGGCCTCGCGCGGCCAAGAGCGCGACGATGTAAATCCATAGAACAAAGGCCGTTACCTGCCTGTTGGGGATTGCTTCGTACCTCGCAATGACGTGGTGAAGATGTCATTTCACCTTCAGAGCCCGCCGGGCCTTAAACTCAACGCGACTGATTGCTCTTAGGAATCATGATAAACCTTAACAGGCGTATAAAACAATACAGGCGATGAAAATTCATCGCCTGTTTTATAAAATCTCGTTTAATCTTAATCTATTAGTACTGCCAAAGGTTAAGCTCCCAATCAAGAAGGGATTTTTTGATCCTCTCCGATTCGTAAAGCTTATCAATGCCTTGGGCATAATCTTTTATGCGTTCATCTTTGTCGTTACTTTCTTTTACGATATAACTGGTAAAGATGCGTTTGATAAATACATCGTCGAAACTTAAGCCGGTGGCATCGCTGCTACGGCTAACAACTTCTTTGGTTGCAAGCACCGGACGCGCTTCAGGGAAATAGATCCAAAAAGCAGGCTGATAATCCACATCCAGTGTACCGGTTCCTTTTGGCTTGATCAATGGGGCAATACCTATAATGCGCGGCTCAAATACCGAACGTTGTTTGTCAAATACCCAATCTTCCTTTATACGGAATTTAAGCACGCTATCAGGGTTAAATTCACCTGCAACCAGAGTTGATGATATAACGTTATTGTCTTTATCGCGTTTTTCAATCACGCTGCTGTCAGATGCTAAACGACCGCGGGCTTGTGCACCTGTTAAAGGTGTAGTAAAGCCGTCGCCTCCCGGATCATCTTTTTTGCCGGGGGTTGGGTCATATGCTGTAAGCTCGCCCCTGGTAATGGCATCAAGTAACACGTCAATTAAACGTCCTTTTGGCGACGCCAGGTACTGGTTCATCTTCTCGCGCACATCAATTTCGCGCCAAACACGTTTTGCAAATGCTACATCGTTTTCACGCAGATTTGGATAAGGTGTAACCTTAGCATTAAAGATGTTGCTTTTTTTGTAATACCCGTCAAGCGGCCTGTCAAAAGGTTTTGCAGCAATTTTACGTGCTGTATCAAGCGGCTGCTGACTGGTAACGTTATCCGGCTGAACCTGTACGGGTTTCTGCGTTGTTTGTTTTGTTCTTGCTGTGGTTGTTTTTTTTGCAGGAGGCCTTTTGGTGCGCTTTTTCTGTGCATAAGCACTAACACAAGCCAGGCACAGGATAACAACTAAAATTCTCTTTTTCATACGCCTTTAATTTGCGGATAATACAATCGGGTCAAGTGACCGCGGTGAATGGTCAGGACCTACCGCGATGATATCCTTAAATATAACCGTAGTTCCTGGGGTAACTGTATTTAAAGCACTGTGCATAGCGCTGGTTAACTCGCCGCCCGATCCTGATAAGATAATGGCATCCTGGCGTGGTTTTACAACCAGCATAGTAAAGTGCGTTACGTTAAATTTGGCATCAAAGTCAAAGTTATCAAGCTGGGCAAAAAGCCTGTCCTGCGCTTTGATATTGGCCGAGCTGGTGTTACCACCGCTTTTGCCTGCAAATTGTGGCTTAGGGTCAGGGATCCTTTTAATACGGAACTCCGTTGAACCCAATACCATACCTTTTTCGCCGGTAACAGTAAGCGTTGTTTTACCAATGCTGCTTACCGTAGCAGTGTAATGACCGCCTGATCCGCTTAGTGAACCACTGCTCATCCTTAAGTTGATGCTTCCGGTTGGAACACCTGGTGCAGATACTGAGATCGGGTTAGGTACACCAATATAAAGTACATTCATTTTATCAGGAGAAACCACAGCCGATGGTTTTGCAACCATATAGGAAGCCGTAATTGGATATATTTTCGGCGCGCCTTCTACTTGCTTAACACTCAACTGACCTGTCCAGGTATGTAAACCCTCGCCACTTGCCGTAGTTGTATAAGTACCAACGCCATTAGCTGTTGGTATTGATGAACCACCTACTGTAATTGAGGGATTTGAATTTTGGTCATATGCAGTTAAGAATATCTCGGCTTTATATTGCTGCCCTGCTAATACATAACTGCTTGGTGCAACCGCAACCGCTTTAAACTGGTTTAAAGTTACCTGTGCCTGGTCAATTTTACCTAATATTTTTTTGACAACCTCATTTTCAGCATTCTTATTGTCGGTTTGTATTTTTGCAAGAGTGGTAATAGCCGCACCTAACGGAATACCATCACCAAAGTAAGCTTGCTGCCAGGTTTTTGAAGGAATCCCTGGACGCTTTGGAGGATCAACCGCATTCAAAGAAAAATTCACCCCAACGCTATCTTTAGGGCCTAAGATTGACATTAACTTAGCCCGGGTTAATTCTATCTTTTCTTTTAAAACATCTGCTTTTTTATTGTTGATCATTACATCCGGAGATATATCCAGATTATCTCTGGCTTCAATATCGTCTATCTCAGGATTGATCCCGCCGCCTTGTTTAATTAATTCTGCTTTTAGCTCTTCAACGTAAGCATTCAACTCATCGGAAGTTTTGCTGGCCTCCCTTGCTCTTTTGAGTAATTCTTGTGCTTTTTCGGGTTGTTCTTTTAATTTGGTAGCTTCAAAAGCACTATAAGTAGTTTGTAAACTGGTAGTAACATTTGTTCTGGAAGCATCCAGGCTTCGCGTTATATTTTTGAAAGCGTCAAGTAAACTATCCGGCACGTTAAGGGCTATGAGGCCCAATAGTACCAGGTATAGAATACCTATCATTCGCTGTCTTGGGGTTTCTTTACCTCCGGCCATGTATTCTAAATCTTTATCTGGTAATCAATTAATTAATTATAATTAAACACGCGGCTGGTTCATGGCCGTAAGCATGTTACCATATATGGAGTTTAATGATGCCAGGTTTTTAGCTAAACGACCAACCTCTTCTTTAAACTGTTTTGAATCATCCATTGATTCATTAAAGTTGTTCATAGTAAGCGCCAGGTTCTGGTAAAATTTATTCATTGATTTTAAGTGCGCGCTTGAATCCTGTAATTCAAGTTCGTAAACTGCGTTAAGTGCAGAAAGATTTTTAGCCAATTGGTTAACCTGGTCATGGTAAGCTTTTGAATCAATATTTGAGTTAGCCATTTCGGTTAAATTAGCGGACGCCTTTTCAAACGAATTGCTCAGCTTATCATAGCTTGCTGTTGCATCTTTAACTTTAGCAGTAAAAGCTATAGTAGCTTCGCCTGCGTCTGTAACACGTGATATAGCGGCCACTTTATCGCCAAATGTGCGCAAGCCATCACCCAGGCTGCGAACCAGATCAGGGCCAATTTTAGCATCTTCCATCATTTTATCCAAAGCAGCAGTTGTTGACGGACCTGCATTACTGCCACCGCCTCTTACAGTTATTTTTGGAAGTTCGCCCTGAAAATCCTCACTTAATTCAGGATATACGCGTACCCAGTCAATTTCCTTTTCATCCCGTTGTAAACCCAATAAAAAGAATAGTACCGCTTCTGTACCCAAACCCAATGTAATAAATTCAGAGGCAAATTTCCAGTGTTGTATCTTAAACAACAAACCGATAATTACTACGGTTGCACCTAATGATATTACGTTCCCAATTCCGAATGGTTTTTTCTTTCCAGCCATAATAATTCAGAAATAACTTTTTTTTATTTTTTGATTTGATTGTTGCTTGCCTTAACTAATATTAATTAGCGTTTGTCTGTAATATCGCGGCCCAAATAGTGGGTTACGCAGCGGAAACCGATGTATGATTTAGCGGTATCCTGGTATTCGTAGGTACGGGTTGAGTTTTGAAGAAAATATCCTATATCTTTCCATGATCCGCCGCGTACAACCTTACGTTTCAGCACTTCGGGATCGGTTGATTTAGCTTCGTAATTAAAGGTTGGTGCAAGGTCATGCACAAATGTTGATGCTGATTCGTCAAAAGCAGATAGTGTCCATTCGGCCACGTTGCCTGCCATGTTATATAAACCGTAATCGTTAGGGAAATATGAACGAACCGGAACTGTATATGCTCCGCCATCATCTGTATAATTACCACGGCCAGGTTTAAAGTTTGCCAACAAGCAGCCTTTAGCATTTTTAATGTAAGGGCCACCCCATGGATAATCAGTACCTATCCTGCCGCCACGTGCTGCATACTCAAACTCAGCTTCTGTAGGTAAGCTATAAGGAGCGCGGCGTGCTAAGTGACGTTTATCTTTATAAGCATCATTATAGCGTGTACGCCATACGCCGTAAGCGCGGGCCTGCCTCCAGGTTACGCCCACAACAGGATAGTTACGGAAGGCCGGATGTGAAAAATAGCTTTCAACCATTGGTTCGTTTGCGGCGTATGAAAAGTCGCTCAGCCAAACTAATGTGTCAGGGTATACCGGTACGGTATCACGTACAATGAAATCAGAACGATGTTTTGATTTATCATTGTGATGATCTGCCGCATCACGCAAAGTAAACAGCGCATAGTTATATTTCAGCAAACGTACATCAACCTCATTACGGTCAAATACACGGTCGTCGCCCTGGTAATACATACCCTGCAATTTTTGAGCATTGCTTGCCTGACCGTTCTTACTGTTCCAAATAGGATTTTTCTTTACATAATCCCAGTTAATGAACTTTTTGCCGCCATTGTTATTGCCGGCTCCCGCTTTAGGCTGGATAAAATATTTATTATCGTTGATGTAACTGCTAATTGCTATTGAATCGCGAACCCAGTTAACAAACATTTTGTACTGGCTGTTGCTGGTTTCGGTTTGATCCATAAAAAATGGAGAAACTGTAACCTGTTTGGTTTGCGCTATCTGGGCAAATGTTACGTCCTGATCGGTTTGCCCCATAAGGAAACTGCCACCAGGAATATAAACCATGCCGTAAGGGACTTCAGCCCTGAACGATCTTGCAGGTACACCTACAACCTCACCCCTGTCACCGCCGCCGCGGCCACAACCACTTAATACACTACCTGCTAAAACTACTACTAAAAAGTATATCTGCTTCATTTTACAATTCAAAATCAGTTATATAACTATAACACAATGCGACGCCCGAATATATTACATTTTACTCAATGTAAGCTATAAAAAACGATATTTTGGCTCTATGAATCGATAAACTGTATATATATCTTATCAATACTGCACAAAACGCCATATAATTAACAAACCGCTAACCAATTGTTAATATGACAATTAGTTAGCGGTTGTACGGATAAATATGGTAAAAAGTTGCAGCCGGGTTAAATAAATTTCTAATTTATTTGTTCACAAGCTTTACATACTGCTCAATAGCCATGGTCATTGATGGTGCACCCGGGGTTGGAGCAGGTATATCCAAAATCAAATCAGCCTCAAGCACAGCCTTATGGGTGGTTGCACCAAAGGCAGCAATGCGTGTATTATTTTGTTTAAAGTCGGGAAAGTTTTTATACAACGATTGTATACTTGACGGACTAAAAAATGCTATAACATCGTAAAACACATCAGCAAGATCAGAAAGATCGCTGCAAACCGTGCGGAAAAGCACAGCAGGGGTAAAATTATAACCGTTCTCCAGCAAAAAGCGCTGCGTTTCTTCGGCAGCAACATCCGAGCATGGGTAAAGGAATTTTTCGGATGAATGTTTTTTCAATACCTCTGCAAGATCGGCAGCTGTTTGCTTGCCAAAAAATATCTTGCGCTTACGGTACTGGATGTACTTTTGCAGATAAAGTGCTATGGTTTCTGAAAGACAAAAGTATTTCATTTCAACCGGCACCTCAAAACGCATCTCCTCGCATATGCGAAAAAAATGATCGGCCGAGTTACGACTGGTAAAGATCACTGCGCTAAAATCAGCCAGATTGATCTTCTCTTTTCTGAAATCCTTTGCGGGCACGCCCTCAACATGAATAAATGATCTGAAATCAATTTTCAGGTTAAGCTTTTTAGCCAGCTCGGCATAAGGATTTTTATCATTTTCGGGCTTAGGCAAGGTAACCAGTATGCTTTTAACCTTTTTCTTTCTATCTTCCAATTCAGTGCTTTTAATAACCTAAATTTTAATATTCAATGCCTTTATTAAAA